>JAYTWO010000655.1:0-3442 GCA_043743415.1 Planctomycetota bacterium | reverse complement strand
CGGCTTCAGATTCTGGTGCCTTTCGTGCTGCTCTCGCTCGGTGCGATCGTGGTGACGACGGTGATCACCGTCGCGACAGCGATTCGTCAGATCGAACGGGAACGCGACGAGCAACTGGCCGCTGAAGTGCAGACGCTGGCCCTCGCCAACTTCCCGCTGCACGAGGCCGTGCTGACGAGACTCAAAGTTCTCACCGGGGCCGAGGTGGTCGTCCTCCAACACGGGCAGCTACAGGGCACAACGCTGACCGGATTCTCAGCCCAGTCGGTGCCCGATCTCTCGGGCGCAGAGATGCTCTGGCAAGGCCAGCTCTACCGCATCGCGCGGGCTCAGCAGTTGCCGCCGGTCGGGGATCGCGAGCTGATCTTGCTCCGCCCACGCCGGAGTGGTTGGGAGACTCAATCGCAACTCGTGGAGACGGTGTCCTGGCTGTGCGTGGCGGCGGCAGTGGTGGTGCTGCTGATCTCCGTCGCGTTATCGCGGGGGGCGGTGCAGCGTCTCAAACGCATTCAGTTTCAACTGTCCGAGATGGCCTCGCATCGGTATGCCGCGCAGCCTCTGACCGGTCCCATTGATGAGTTACAAGAGTTGCAAGCGACTGCCAATCAGCTCGCCGAACGGATGGAACGCTTCGAGCGGGAAATCGCCCAGACCGAGCGGCTGCGATTGCTGGCGCAGTTGACGGGGGGGCTGGTTCACACGCTGCGGAACTCGATCACGGGGGCCAAGCTGGCGGTCCAGCTGCATCAGCGGCGGTGTCCACTGGGTGATCAAGAACAGAGCCTGGGTGTGGCCCGACAGCAGCTGGAGCTGACGCAGGAGCAGGTGACGGCGATGTTGTCGCTGGGGACACCGCAAGCCCGACCGGCCGAGGTGGGCGACCTGCGGAAAATCCTGGCTGACATGGCTCAGCTGCTGGATGCGGTGTGCAAGCATCACCGTGTCGACTTCCAGGTGACGGTGGAGTTGAGTGAGGCGGAGTCGCGGGTCCAGGACCAGGCCCGCATTCGCGGCGCGGTTCTGAACTTGGCGCTGAATGCGATCGAGGCGGCGGGGCCGGGGGGGCGGATCGCCGTGCGTGGTCAGCGGCAGGGCGACCTCATCACCATTGACGTGACCGATTCGGGAACAGGACCGCCCGAGGAGCTCGGGGAGTCGATTGCCGATCCGTTCGTGACGACGAAGGCGGCGGGTGTGGGGCTGGGACTGATGCTGGCCCGGCAGGCTGCCGAGAGTGAAGGGGGAACGCTGACGTGGCGGCGTGTGGAGGGGCAGACCGTGTTCCGCATGAGCTGGCCCACGGCCCCGTGAGTCGGACGAACGAAAAAAGCCCAGCGGTTCCAACCGCTGGGCTTTCGCACTCACCACTGAAAACATCCACTACGGATTCACATTCACCGCATCGGTCCAGGTATCGGTCCGGAACGGCGAGGCGGGGAGCCCGGCTCCGTTGCTGAGGTTCGGCTCGGCCAACTGGTACCAGCCGAAGCGGACAGCGACCGGTGTGGCGACTCCCTCAGCGGTGACGACAACGGTGTCGCCGGTGATGGTCGCCTTGGCGGCGACGAACTTCTTGTCCTCTCCCGCGACGGACCACCACGAGAGATCCTTGCCGTCGGTGGCCTTCAATCCGGCCGCGTGGTTGAAGCTCACGACGGCCTTGTTGCCGTCCACGACAAGCGACTTGTAGAGCGGGCCGGAGTAGACCAGATCCGTCTTGCCGTAGGTGTTCGCCAGTGCCCACAGCGACAGACGGCGACCGACTTCCTGCTTGTTCGGCGGATGAATGTCGCCGATCGTGGTGATGTCGGTCAGCACCGCCATGCCGGTGTTCTTGACCTGGAGCGTCGCGGTCTGGGCCTCCCAAATGCCGGCGAGTGAGGTCGGGTCGCCGTCGTACTTATAGGGCGCGAGTTGAGTGAACAGGAATGGAAAGTCGCGGTTCCCTTCCTGATTCCAGACGCTGCGCCAACCTTCGATCAGGCCGCGTTTCATCTGGTAGTAGTGCATCCCCTGGCCATTGTTGGATTCCCCTTGATACCACAGGAACCCCCGAATGCCGAACGGGACGATGGGGTAGATCATGCCGTTGTACAGGCCGGTGTGTTGGCCGCTGGAGTTCAGCGGATGGTTGGGCAGGGTCGACGGAGCAATCGCGGGCAGTGCATCACCCGGCTTGGCGGCCTTGACCGCATCGAGATAGCTCTTGATGGTCTCCGCCTCCTTCGCTGTCGCCGGATCCTTCGCGAGGGTGTCGGCATAGCCATTCAGCATGCCCAGCCACTTGTCCCTCTCGCCTTCCAATTCCGGAATCGCGGTGAAGCCTTGCGGTGGAATCCACGGCTCAATGCGCGTCCCGCCCCAGGCTGTGGTGATCAGTCCGACGGGCATATCGAGCTTCTGATGAATCTCTCGCCCAAAGAAGTACAGCACCGCCGAGGAGCCGCCGACGGTCTGCGGGGAACACTCGACCCACTGGGCCTTGATGTGTTCCGCTGGTGTTCCCGAGGGAACGAGCGGAATGATGAACAGGCGGATCTTCGGGAAGTTGGCGTTCTTAATCTCTTCCTGCCCGTTCATCGACTGCTGCACGGCCCACTGCATGTTCGACTGACCCGACCCGGCCCAGACTTCCCCAACGAGGATGTTGGAAACCTTGATCTCGTTCTTGCCCTTGACGGTCATCTCGTGAGGACCGCCCGCCGTCTTAATCGCGGGGAGCGTCACCTTCCACTTGCCCGCTGCGTCCGCAGTGGCCTTGACGCTGCTCTCTCCGAGCGTGACGGAGACATCTTCCCCCGCATCGGCCCAGCCCCAGATGGGGAGTGGGATGTCCTTTTGCAGGACCATGTTGTTGCTGATGACCTCCGGCAACTTGACATCAGCCGTGGCCGACTGAACCCCGGCCAGCAGCACTCCAGCTGCCACCATCAAACCCCATCGCACGTTCTTCATGCTGCGTTTCTCCTGAGTGTTGTGGTGACTGGGACGAATGCCGCATTCATCACCGTTGGCTGATGTTAGCGGGGGCCGGGGAAGTTGTCAGGGGAGGAGCGTTCCGCATTCCGCCCGAGGGAGGTGAGCCGACGAGCTGGCCATCATTCGGGAGCCGAGTTCTCCGGTGCCGCGAAGAGACAGCCACCAATCCAAAATACCGCTGTCAAAATCCCGAAGGGGACAGCCCACAGCTGGTCGTCGAACGTAGCGAGACCACCAGCGATGGACTGGGCCCCCATTGAGGAGGGGACCGGACCAAGTGTGTGCATCAGATAAAGTAGGCAGTGGCAAAAAAAACGCCACATAGGCGGCGGCAGCGCGATTCGATTCTGGCACTCGGTGCATGCGGCTGGCAGAGACTCGACCATGGGAAAACCAGGAGTGGGTGAGCCGCAGATGAACACAGATGAACGCAGATCAGAGATGAACCGGGGCGATGTCCTCT
>JAYTWO010000654.1:0-5385 GCA_043743415.1 Planctomycetota bacterium | reverse complement strand
GTCAGTTCCTCGAACTTCTTCAGTTCTGTGGCCTCGTTCAGCTTCTTGGCCCGGTCGATCATCTCCTGCAGCCGCTTCTTCAGATCGTTGATCGATTCCCGTTCCCGCATCTCGGCCAGCACCTTCTTGAGTTGTTCGATCAGGCGATCCACGCTGGCCAAGCTGTCAGTGATCGCGTCGCGGGGGTCTTGAACCTGCTCCTCGCGAAGCCGGTACAGGCCGATTCGTTGGTCGACTTCGGTGTAGGTGGTGTCGTTGATCTTCTGGAGCGGGGCCACGATGCCGCCATCAATTCTGTCGAGCAGCGTCTGCGTGTCGACCCGATTGTTGACCATCTCCTCTCGAATGTCACGAAAAGCCGCCTCGATCGACCGGCTTTCCGCGTGGTTCTTGCGGATCAGGTGCAGATTTCGTTCCGCTCCGGCGGAGACGGCGACATCGAGCTGCCTGAGTTGCGCCTCCCAAGCCCCGCGTTCGGCGGCTGTGGTGGGTGCGGCGCTCTTGAGAGTGGCCCGCTCTCCGGCCCGTTTATGCTGCTCGGTGAGATCCTTCTGAACGCGGTTGGTCTCTTCGAGAATCTGCTCCAGACGAGCCCGCAGGTTGACCTCCTGATCGTACAGCCGACCGAGCAGTTCTTCCGGCGAGACGATCAGGAATTCGAACGATTCGCTGCGGACGCGATGCGGGCCGGTCTGGTCGTCCCCATCGGCGGCGATCACCGCCAACGAGAGTTTCTGGCCCTCCTTGAGTTCCAGCGGCAGGACCGCAAACCGCTCAGCCGCTTCCTGCGGAGTCGCGGCCAGCGGGTAATCGCGCTGCCCGCGCGGGGAGTTCTGGAACGGGAATGGCTTGGCATCCAGGGCGTCGACGCGGGACTCGAAGCTGGCTTCGGTGATGCCGTAATCGTCGCGGATGATGCCGGTCAGCGGGATGCTGGCGGTGCGGGTGATGGCGTTGCGAACCCCCCGCCGGCGGACCTCGACGACCGGCGGTTCATCGGGCGTGCCGACGATGGTCAGGCGGGCGGGCTCCTGGCTGTTGACCTCGTCCTCATCGTACAGATTGATCTGGAGTTCCGACTGTGTGGGGATCGGTAGCGGAAACGCCGACTGCGAATCGAGCGTCTTGTGCAGCTCGGTGGCCTTCGAGGTGATCCAGGCCGGGATCACGATTTGCGTGCGGTCGCCGGGGAGGCAGGTGGCCGTCACGCGCGGCTCAAGTACCACCGTGCGCGGGTCAGAAGTCGGTGACTCTCGCAACGTGAGCCGGGCCGGTTGCGGTGTGAGCGTTCCGTTCGTGTCTCGCTCATATCCGATGGACAATTCCCAACTCCCCGCGCGAATGTCGGCGGACAGCAGTGGCTTGTTGGCGGCCAGCTTGAGATCGAAGTGCGTCTCACCGGGGATCGAGACCTGCGTCCCCGTTGGCACCACCGGGCGGTCCTCCAACGAGTCCTGCCCCATATATGACGGGTAATCGCACTGAAGCTCAACCTTCTCCACGCGTGGCGGTTCGACGATTACGATGCGATACGGCTCGGCGTTGGCGTAGTCGCCCCCCTGGACCCATAATAGCTGTTCGTCGGCCACGTTTTTCATCGTGTGGCGGTAGATCCCCGCTGTGGCCGGGACGAGGTTCACGGTCCCGCGCGTGCGCCCGGTTTCGGTGAGGGTCCGCCAACTGAGGACGACTTGCTCGGGGGCGGTCTCGGGCTTGTCACTGTCGACGAGGAGTGTCAGATCGCCGCCGCGCGGGTGCTTGTAGACCTGTTCCTTGAAGTCGCGCACGCGGTCGCCGGGCTGGGACACGACTCGCAGCTGCAGGGCATTCTTGCGGTACTTCTCCCAGTAGTTCGCCTCACCGCCGATGTAGGCGGCCACCCACCTCGACATCGCCTGCGCATTCACCACGCCGAACCCGATCACCGACGCGAGCATCACCCCCGCCATCAACAGCCCGCGCTTCAAGGGCCGGAAGTCAAACACCGGCGTCACATCCAGCGACCCGATCTGCTGCCCCAAATCCCGCAGCGTTTGTTGCAACATCGCGTTCGACACCGCCGACCGCTCGATATGTTCCCCATCGAGTTCCACAGCCGAGATGAGCCGCTCAGCCAAGACCGGGAACCGCCGCTCCAGCAGCAGCGCCAGCGACTTCGGCTCCAGCGGCTTCAGCAAGCGAAGCACGACTCGCGACAGGAACATCCACGCAAACCCCGCGATGCCCGCCACCAGCAGCGACCGCCGAAACCAGAGCGGCAGCTCCAGCTTGCGGGCGGCAAAGTGCAACTCATCCGCTGCGTACAGCCCCCAGAAGACCAGCCCCAGGAACATGATCACCAACGCCAAACCCTCCCACAGCACATACCGACGGATTCTCGACCGCAGGTCGCCGAGGACGCGGGAGATTTCCGGGGAGAGAGTGGAGGTGGGCATGGGGGAAGACGGTTGATGGTTGATGGTTGATCGACAGAGGCGATGAGTGATACTCGCTACTGAAAGCCCAGGGGTTGCAACCTCTGGGCTTTGGTTGGCTGATGGATTGGACTACGCCAGTTTGAGCAACTTTCGCGAAAGCCACTCGACCGCCAGCAGCCCGACCAGCAGTCCCATCAGCCAGCCACGGTCCCAGACCTCGTCGATCCGCTGATCGACCACGATCCGTTCCCCTTTGTCCGGCAGCAGCGGAGCGATCGCGGCAGCCAGACTTCCGAAGTCTTCCGAGACTTCGGAAGTCTTCGCGGTCAGGCTGAAATACTTCCCGCCAGTCTGATCCGCCAGCGCGGTCAGCACCGCGACGTTCTGGGTCATCTCGGCAAACTCCCGCTCCGGCAGGCGAATCTGCAACTCCTCCTTGAGGCGGTCCTTCAGACCCGGAACCTCCATCTCTAAACGATAGCGTCCCGACAAGTCCGCGCGAAACTCCCCGGTGTACTCGGCAGGTCGGAACCGATCTTGAGTCAGCACGAGCGACGGCGTCAGCGGTCGCCCCTCGGCATCGTAGACATCGACCGGGAACGACGGCGAGGTCAATGCCTGGAACTGTTCATTGAGTACGCGAATCCGCACCGGAATCGTCTGCCCCAAATCAAATTCGCGGCTGTCGAGGACGAACATCCCGCGCTGCAGGCCGCGCTTCGAGCGACCCTCGGCCAGCTTGCGCGTCAGCTTGATCCAGAACCGGTCGTACGCCTCTTCCGAGATCGACCGCAGCCGCCAGAACTCGGGGCTGCCGAGGTAGAAGCTGTTGCCCTGGCCGTAGCGCTGGCCCGCGATCAGTGGGGGAGGCCCGTCCGCGCCGCGGGCCAGGGGGTCGGTGAACTCGGCATAGACGGTGACGCCGCCGCGCCGCCCGCGCGTGGCCTGGGTGCGATAGAAGCCAGCGAACTTCGACCAGATCGACTCCTTCGCCGCGTCGTCGTCGAGCTTGAGGAACTCCGCCGCCTTGCCGTCCTGCGTCAGGTCGATCGGCCACGCCTGCTTGGCCGAGTCGCGCAGCGTGGTCCCGGTGGCGGAGTCGTCGACGATGACCGGGCACAACGTGCGGACCTTGTTCCACTTCTCATCTTCCGAGGAGAGCAGATACGTGTAGGCATCCCCGGCGATGAACGCGATCCCGCCTCCCTCTCCGGAGACCCATTCGTCGAGCCACTGCTGCTGCTCGGGAGTCACCTGCGTCCAGTCGGCATCAAACGCCAGCAGCACGTCGTAGGCGAACAGTTCCTCGCGCTTCTCGGGGAACTTGAACAGCAGGTTGTCGGCGTCCTGGCTGATGCCGACGCGCCCGGTTTGCAGCCAGACATCGACATCGATCGACTTGTGCCGGAACAACAGGTTCTTGGCGAAGATGTAGTCCCGCATCGGCCCACTGGCGACGATCAACACGCGCGTCGGGCGGTCGAAGACGTTGACCGTCCGCGACTCGGCGTTATTGTCTGTCCGGCTCTCGATGACCTCGGCCCCGGCTGCCACGCGGATCGTGTACTCGAAGGCCCCGGCCTCGGTGAGTGACCGCGAGAACTGCACCTCTAGCGGCCCGGCCCCCTCGACGACCGGCACTGATTTTGTATCGACCACAATCGGCGAGGCATCCTGCGGACCACGCTGCAGGAGTTCCACGCTGGCGTTCTGATTCGAGAGGCCGCGCGTCTGCACCCAGGCCGTGAGTTCGAACGCATCTCCCTTGGCCACATCGGTCGGCGACACGATCTTGAGGATCGACAGATCGACCGGCGGGGTCGTCCCACCGACCCCGATGGCCATCAGCTTGACCCCGTGTTGCTTCGCGCGGGCGATGGCGGAGTCGGGGCTGCGACCGACGTTGTTGGCTCCATCGGAGACGACGATCACGCCGGAGAGCGTGCGGCCCTTCTGCTCGGCCAGTACCTTGTCGACCGCATCACCCAGCGCCGTCGCGTTCTTGGCGGGCTTGAGCCACACGTCCCACTGCGGAGGCTGGACTGCCTCGCCCGGCGGGCTGCTGCTCGGGCCCCCCGACCACGGAAACCGGTACAGCGGCCCGACCAGATCACTATCAAACGTGAACACATCCACCGCATGCTGCTTCTGCAACGTCGCAATCAGCGGGGACTTCGCCAAGAACTCCCGCACCGCCACAGCCCGTTCTTTGACTGCTAACCCGGAGCGAACATCCTCAGCGGGCTGCTTCATGGAGGTCGATGTGTCGACGAGGATTGCCACCTGCGAGGGGCGGAACGACTCGCGCTGCGTCCGAATATGCGGGTTCAATGCGATCACCACGAGTACCGCGATCGTCAACACCCGTAACCCGCCGAGCCACACCATCCAAAACGGGTTCAGGTCTCGCGTATCCCGCCGCGCGATGAAGATCGCCCAACCCGCCGTCACCAATAGCCCGATCAACACCGCCCAGTCGCCCGTGCTGTACGGCCAGTCCCACTCGAACGCGGACGACACCGACGACACGGTGTTGGAGGAGTCCTGAGCCAGGAGATGGGACAGTCGAGAGAGCACGAAATCTCACGTTGCGAAAGGCAGTGCCAAGCCCCCGCGAAGCCCGCTCGCGGGAGGTTCGCGATTGTGACAGATTTCGCCGGGGCTGGGAACGACGAACGAGATTGTCACCCACTCTGAGGGTGCATTCGTCCATTGGCGGTACTGGGTTGTCGCCTAAATGCCTCCCCGCAGAAGCGAAAGTGCTCAGTCACGCGGCGAGTCGGGCTTTGTTGGCTGTCGCTTTGATCTGGTGCTTTCGGTGCTTCATCCACCGCAGGGTCGCGGCGATCAGACCCTCGATCGTGGGGTGTTGGTGGTGGCGGGTGATCTCGTCGCGGAGGTGCCACCAGATGCGCTCGATGGGGTTTAATTCCGGCGAATACTTCGGCAGGAACACGAGTCAGATTCG
>JAYTWO010000653.1:0-7603 GCA_043743415.1 Planctomycetota bacterium | reverse complement strand
ATGAGAATCTACCGATCAGCCGGAACGCGCTAGCGTCCGGTTTCAACCGTGGGCTAGCGCCCTGCGGCTGATAACTGGTAATTCCTCTCATGCCACTCGCCTAATGACCCACCACGGATCGCCATCAACCCTCCCCATGACCCAACCCTCCGACATCGAACAAGTCCACTCCGCCACGCGCGACATCGCCGCTCAGTTGGGCCGCGTCATCGTGGGGCAGCAGACGGTGGTCGAGGAACTGTTGACGTGCGTCCTCGCCGGGGGGCATTGCCTGCTCGTCGGGGTGCCGGGGCTGGCCAAGACTCTGATGGTCCGCTCGCTGGCCGAGTGCCTGGGGCTTTCGTTTAACCGCGTGCAGTTCACGCCCGACCTGATGCCTGCTGATGTCACCGGGACCGAGGTCATTCAAGAGGACCGCTCGACCGGGCTGCGCGAACTCCGCTTCATCCAAGGCCCGATCTTCGCCAACGTCGTCCTCGCCGATGAGATCAACCGCACGCCGCCCAAGACGCAAGCCGCCCTTCTCGAAGCGATGCAGGAACACCAAGTCACCGTCGGCGGCGTCCGGCATCCGCTCCCCGAGCCGTTCTTCGTGCTCGCCACGCAAAACCCCATCGAGCAGGAGGGCACCTACCCCCTCCCCGAAGCCCAGCTCGACCGGTTCATGTTCGAGGTCCGCATCGACTACCCCGATGAGGACGAAGAGTTCCAGATCGTCCGCCAGACGACCTCCCTGCCCACGCCGAAACTCTCGCCGGTCCTGACGCATGAGAAGCTGCAGCGGATGCAGGCCATTGTCCGCCAGATCCCGGTCGCCGACTCGGTGATCCGCTTCGCCCTGTCGCTCTCCCGCCTGTCGCGGCACAGCCATCCGCAGGCTCCGGGGTTCATCAAGCAGTACGTGACCTGGGGGGCGGGACCGCGTGCCAGCCAGCACCTGATCCTGGCAGCCAAGGCCCGCGCCGCGATCCAAGGCCGCATGCACGTCGACCTCGCCGATGTTCGGGCCGTCGCTGCCCCCGTGATGCGGCACCGCATCGTGACCAACTTCCACGCCGAGGCCGATCACCAGTCCGCTGACATGATCGTGGCCAAACTCGTCGACCACGCCACCCACGCCGCCGAGGCTCCGAGTTTGAGCGAACGGGTGACGGGCGTGTTTACGAAAAGGTGAAGTCAAGTCGAACGGACGATGGGACTCCGTCCCAAGCTCCGCTTGGGACGGAATATCCCCGAAGCTCTGCTTCGTCGCGTGCCAAACCACTCGGACATCGGAGGATCTTCCCTCATGCTGTGGTAGTCGTCCTCGACTCCGGGCTCTTCTGAGACGGCAGGCTGGGGAGAACGGGGTCTGGCTCCCGGGCGAAGCGGAGCTTCGAGGATCTGCGGTCCCCAGCGGGAACTGGGGGCCGAGGGCAAGCCCACGAGTTGCAACCCCATGGGCGTTTTGATGTCGCGTTGAACGGACACTTCCCTCCCGACATACTGCATCCCACCTACGCCCCATACACCGGGAGTTTGCGATGCGCCGAATCGCCGTGCTGATGCTTTGTGTTTTTGGATCGATGGCTCAAGCCGCCAACCTCCCCAAGATTCCCGATGGCTATACCATCGAGCGGGTGACGACCCCCGAGCAGACGCAGCACCCGATGATGGGCTGCTTCGACGATGACGGTCGGCTGTACATCGCCGAGAGTGCGGGGACCAATCGCCCCGCAGCTGAACTACTGAAAGACCCGCAGGACTTGATTCGCGTCCTCGAAGACACCGATGGCGATGGGAAGTTCGACAAGTCGACCGTCTTCGCCGACAAGCTGACCTTTCCGCAGGGGGTGCTGTGGCATCGCGGGGCGGTGTATACGTGCAGCTCGCCGTACCTCTGGAAGCTGGAGGACACTGACCGGGACGGCATCTGCGACAAGCGGACGATCCTCGTGAAGTCGTTCGGGTTCAGCGGGAACGCAGCCGACATTCATGGGCCGTTCCTGTCACCGGACGGTCGGTTGTGGTGGTGTGATGGTCGGCATGGACATGAGATTCGCCAGACTCCCGAAGGGAGCCTTGGTGGCAGCGACTCGGCAGCCACCACGCCGCCGAATCCCGAACCGGGGTTGCCAAACGAGGCGGGCGAATTGGTGTCGAAGGGGAAGGCGGCTCGCATCTTCTCGTGCCGCCTGGACGGGACCGATCTGCATGTCCACGCGGGCGGCGGGATGGACAACCCGGTCGAGGTCGACTTCCTCGAAACCGGGGAGGCGCTCGGCACGGTGAACCTGTTCTACGATGGCCCGCGCGGCGATTGTCTGGTCCACTGGGTCGAAGGCGGCGTCTATCCTCGCTACGACCAGCAGGCGTGCATCGACGAGTTCCCTTCGACCGGCGACCCGCTCGGCCCGGTCCACAACTACGGCCACGTCGCCGTCAGCGGACTGACGCGCTACCGCTCCGACCAGTTCTTCGGCCCCATCAACGAAGAGAATCCGCAGCACAACTTCTTCGTCACCCAGTTCAACACCCACAAGCTGGTCCGCACGATCGTCAGCCGCGAAGGGGCCAGCTTCAAGGCCGCGTCGCACGAAGACTT
The DNA here is from genome assembly GCA_043743415.1 of Planctomycetota bacterium. Taxonomy (GTDB): domain Bacteria; phylum Planctomycetota; class Planctomycetia; order Planctomycetales; family Planctomycetaceae; genus TH-plancto1. The sequence goes on along the minus strand of JAYTWO010000653.1, from coordinate 5,019 downwards.
CATCGTCTCCGACAGCCCCGACTTTCACCCGACCGATGTCGTCGAAGACGCCGACGGGTCGCTACTCGTGATCGACACCGGCGGTTGGTTCCGCATCGGGTGCCCGAACTCGCAGGTCGCCAAGCCCGACATCGGCGGAGCGATCTACCGGATCAAGAAGACGGGGAAGCATGACGTGAAGGATCCGAGAGGGAAGGAGATTGTATGGGATACGCTGCCTTTGGATCAGCTAATTCAGTTGCATGCAGATTCGCGGCCTTGTGTGGCGCATCTTGCCGTTGAACACTTGTCGAAGCGAGATTTTCCAACTGGGGAGATGCCATTGAAGGCCAATAGTCCAAGAGAGCAAGAACTGAACCGACTGCCTAAGAGACTCTCGCTCTCCTCAATCGGAGTACAGCGGCTTTACAGTTCATTGAGCCAGTGGAGGATTCGTCAGTCAGCATTAGACACTCCGCAACCGCGCGACGCACTCCCCCTTTTCGTAAAAAAAGTCGCTATGCAAGGTAACGATTCCGAAGCATTAATTGCGAAGCAGCGGTTCTTGAAATCGATTCCGTTGATCAACGTAAATCTCCCCGATCATGTCGCTCACATTCGGAATTGGGCTGAGAACCTCGCACTGCCACATCAATGGTTGACTGTATTGGGAACCCAGATTCTCACTGAGGATTTGAGCTTGGAAGCTGGAGAAGCGAAGCTACGGAATATTGTCTTCAGCTTCTTATTCGACGAGTCACTGCAAGACCGGGTTCTGGAACACTCCCTCATCTATGCTTTAATCAAGTCCGACTCGCCACAAGAGATTGCCCGCGAACTGGGCAGCGATGATCCGCGTCGGCGAAGGGTGGCACTCTTGGTACTCAGTCAGCGAAGCGACTACACCCTGACAAAAGAGCAAGTCCTCCCGCTCCTCGACACGGACGACACCGCTCTCCAAACCCTCGTCCTCAAGATCATCAGCCAGCATCCCGGTTGGGCCCCCGAGGCCGTCACGCTGCTCGACAAGTGGCTGGGCGAAGAGACCTTCTCGACTGAGCGCGCAGCTATACTGCGCGGGTTCTTGTTGGCCCGGGTGTCTGAGCCGGAAGTCGCCGCGCTGATCGCCACTCGACTCGAGAACCTCAACACGAAGTTTGCCGGTGTGCCGCTGCTGCTGGATGTGATCGCGCGGTCGCCCCGTGCAGCGTTTGCCGAATCATGGAAGTCCGGCATCCAGCGGGCGGTCTTGCATGGCGAGGCTCCGACGCGGCTGCAAGCTCTGGCACTCATTGCGGATCGCACCCTGCCGGGGATGAGCGCAGCCATCACCCCGCTGGCCTCTGATCCCGGTCAACCCCACGCCGTTCGGCTCGCGGCATACACCGCGTTGTGGCCCGAGCGAAAGACGGTCTCAGCTGAGGAGTTCACTTACCTCACGGATCGCCTCGATGTTGCCGATCAGCCGACCGATGTCCTCTCCGTGTCGCGAACGCTGGCCGAAGCGCCTCTGAATGATGAGCAGTTATCCGCACTCGTTCCGCGTCTGCCGCATGTCGGGCCTCTCGGAATTCCCGTTCTCCTTCGAGCCTTCGAACGCACTCAATCCGCAGCTGTCGGGACAGCCCTCGTTGAAAAGCTGACCGCGATCCGAAATGAAGTCCGCATTCCGATCGAAGAACTCGATCACTTGCTGGGGAAGTATCCTCCCGAAGTCATGGCGGCAGCACAGACGCTGCTGCTGGCTTCGAAGGACAGCTTCGCGGAGAGGACCGCCAAGATGAATCAGTTCGCCCCATTGCTCGCTGGCGGTGACGCAGAGAACGGCCGCAAAATCTTCTTCCACAACAAATCGGCTTGTGCCAGTTGCCATCGCATCGGCAAGGAGGGCGGCAACGTCGGGCCGGACCTGACCACCATCGGAGCGATCCGCGAGACGCGCGATCTGCTCGAAGCGGTCATCCTCCCCAGCAGCAGCTTCGCGCGCGGGTTCCGACCCTACATCATCGTCACCACCGACGGGAAGATTCACACCGGCGTCATGACCCGTGAATCGACCGACTCCATCACTCTCCGCACCGCCACCCTGGCCGAGATCCAAATCCCGCGAGCCGAGATCGAAGAGCTTCGGGAAAGCTCGGCCTCCATCATGCCGCAAGGACTGGAGACCCGCCTCAGCGAGACCGAGCTGCGCGATTTACTGGCGTACCTGAAGTCGCTCAAGTAGGGGGGAGTCGCACCGGGTGAGCCGGTGTTCGAGATTCGGGACTCCCTGACTTTCTGGGGGACGCGCGCGAACTCCAGTCCTGGGGACGGGTACGTCAGGTTTATGATTGTTTCATCACTTACTCCCCAATCCCATACACAAACAGTTTACAACTCCTCCTGATGGTGGACACCAAAGTCCACGAAACCCAACAACACGATCTGGGGGGAGGGGCCGTTTGTCGTACGCGATACCCAGTGGGATTGCCCTCTTGTCAGCCACCGGTTTGGTGGCCTTGCTGGCGCGTCATCGGACTCGTCGTCACAGCTTATTGGAAGACCTCCTGGCCGGGTCGGAGGAGGCACGCAGGCAGCAGCGTTCGCGAGATTGAGCGAGTCCTGCACGACGAACAGCCCGATCTGGCGATTGCCGATGCTGGTCTCCGTGCGAAAGCGGGGTCGCACCGGTTGCCGCTTGGGGAGCCACTGGCACGGGGGGCTCTACACCAATTCTGGGATCGCCGTGCCCTGGTCCACGATCCGAATCGGGCGGCCTTCGGGGGTGATGAGTTCTTCGGTGCCGTCGATGCCGAGGGCCTTGGCCATCGTCTGGAACAGGTCGTCGACCTCGACGGGGCGGTCGGTGACGCTGCTGCCGTCGGCGCTGGTTTTGCCGACGCAGACGCCGCCCTTGATCCCGCCGCCGCCGAGCAGCAGGTTGAAGTTCCGAGCCCAGTGGTCGCGCCCCACGGCGGGGTTCCGCTGGTTAATCTTGGGAGTGCGGCCGAACTCACCAATCACCACGACGAGCGTCTTCTCGTACAGCCCCCGCTGCTTCAGGTCGGCAATCAGTTGCGAGACGCCCTGGTCGACCTCTGGAGCAGTTTTCCCCATCTTGTCCCACAGGCTCTCGTGCATGTCCCAGCCGCCGCGCTGGACCTCGACGAACGGAACGCCCGCTTCGACCAGCCGCCGGGCCACGAGGCACCCCTGCCCGAAGTTGCTCGCTCCGTACGCGGCCTTCATCGCCTCCGGTTCACTGGTCGTCTCGAATGCCTTCAATCGCACCGAGGTCATCAGCCGTGCGGCCCGGTCGTAGATCTCCTCATGCTCCTTCGCCAAAGCCGACGCCCCCGCGGTGGCGAGGCCCGCGTCCTGCTCCTTGAGTAAGGCCAGTCGCCGTTCCATCCGCGAGTTGCCCGCTCCGTTCGAGACGTTGTCCGGTAACTGGCCCGGCTTATTGACGATGAACGGAGCGACCTTCACGCCCAGGAACCCGGAGCTGAGGGTGTTGCCGATGCTCACGAAGTTGGGCATGTCGGAGTCGGGGTCGCCCAGCTTCTGAGCCACGATCGATCCGAAGTGTGGGAACTTCGTCGTCCCGGCCAGTCGATGGCCGGTGTGCAAATGGTACTGGCCGCGTTCGTGGGCCGCCTCTTTCCCGACGAGTGAGCGAATGACCGACAGATCCTTCATCGAGGCGGCCAGCTTGGGCCAGAACTCGGCGAACTGCACCCCGGCGATCGAGGTGCTGATCCCCTTCGTCGCCCCGCCGTTACCGGTGCCGGGCTTGGGATCCCACGTCTCCATCTGACTCGGAGCCCCGTTGAGGAACACCAGGATACAGGACTTCCCCTGCTTCTTAATCTCGGCTGCGTTCAGTCCGAATGAGCTGAGGACGCCGATGGCCCCCACCCCGGCCACGCTGGCCCCGGTGAGTTGGAGGAACGAACGGCGGGTGACGAAGCCGGAAGAGTTGAGATTGAGGTGGAGCATGGGATGGACAGCGAGCGGGGGACGTGAGTCCCCCGTGTAGTGAGGGCGTGGGATTGGAAGAGGCCGGCGGGGTGGCACGGTCTGAGGCTTGGCGAAGGCCGTGGTGAGTGGGGCACGAGCGTGAACCACGCCCTTCCCAAAGCGTCAGGGCGTGCCACCTGACCGCGAGACCTCGAGGTCGGCGGGGCCGCGTGTATCACATCGTTCGTCCTTTTTGCCGGGATCAATTGTCTGCGAGGCGTCCTCCGGCCATTGTGCGTTGATCGACCTGATCAGATTACGAATGTCATGCCCAGCACGCTCCGACATGGCCAGTCGGACTCGGCGCACTTCACTGTAGCTATCCACGGGTCAGTTCCTCGTTCAGGAATTCTAGTGGGGTCACCAGAGCCGGATTCCCCAATCCCAGTATATCGTTGATTCGGCGAATATGCCCAAACTTGTTGGCATTCGCGATGTGCCGGCAATTCCAAGTGACCAAATAGTCACATCGGTGAAACGAGGCAGCTGCGAGATGCAGGGCATCGCCTCCAGGATCTTTGGGCATGACCTGATGAGAAATGTACGCCTCAACTGCCTCAGCGACCAGCTCATTCAAAGCGAGGAGCGGAAGGCGGGACGCTAACTTGAGCATGTCAGATTTGTGGGGATACTCGCCCCCATCCAGCTCAGACTTTACGGCCAGACTCGTCACCAGTTCATCGGGGCCGGTCAGGGCTGCGTCCAGCCACCGGCGTGTCCAGTTTTGGCGCGAGACCATTTCAGGCTCGGGGCGAGCATTGAAATAGAAGCTGATGACGGTCGTCTCGATGTAGATTCTGGCCATCTGTGAAATCGTTCGGGTTTCAATAATAGGACGGAGAGTTGAATTGCTTGCTTATTCACAATCAGAGCGGAGTTCGTCGACATCACTTCTCTGACGGAGGTTTCGCCAGTTCTTCCCGCGCGGCGGCGGGTGGGGTGACGAAGAACTCGAACGTCTCGGGGCGGCGGGGTGGCACGGTCTGAGGCTTTGCGAAGGCCGTGGTGAGTGGGGCACGAGCGTGAGCCACGCCCTTC
>JAYTWO010000652.1:0-7618 GCA_043743415.1 Planctomycetota bacterium | reverse complement strand
CCGGTTGCAACCGGTGGGCTTTCGAGACGTGTTGCGCTGAACGCTCACCTCACGGCACAAACGGCAACGCGCTGGAGGTGCTGCCGGAGGCTGGGATGTAGGCTTTGGAGACGTAGTCCATGACCATCCGGTCGGCGTTGAACCGCCAGCCGAGAGTCTTGATCGACCGCTTCATCCGCTTGATCCAATCGTGCGGAAGTCCGTCTTCATTGCACTGGTAGTAGAGCGGAATGACTTCTTCTTGAACCACGCGGAGCAGGTCGTCCCCATCGCGTCTGTCCTGGGTCGGCTGGTCCGAGTGAATCAATCCGTTTTCGATCATGAAGCCATTGCGGCCATCGTACGCTTCAGGCCACCAACCATCGGAGATCGACAGGTTCAGGCCACCGTTGAGCACTACTTTTTGTCCACTGGTGCCCGAGGCTTCGAGTGGCCGGCGTGGGTTGTTGAGCCACACATCCACCCCCTGCACCAAGTGACGGGCCAGGTTGATATCGTAATCTTCCAGGAACACAATCCGCCCCAGGAATCGCTCATCATGAGCGATCTTATGAATCCGTTGCAGGATCTGCTTGCCGGGGTCGTCCGCCGGATGAGCCTTACCCGCGAAGATGAACTGCACGGGGCGATCCGTGTTGTTGATAATCTCGGCCAGCAGATCGAGATCCCGCATGATCAGGTCGGCCCGTTTATAGGGCGCAAACCGCCGGGCGAATCCGATCAGCAGAGCCTGGGGATCGAGCAGCGTTTGAATCCGCTCGATCTCCTGGTCAGTGGCCTTGTGCCGCTCGGCCTGCTTGGTCAGGCGGTACCTCGCGTACCCGATCAGCCGATTTTTGAGTGACTCGTGGGTCTCCCAGAGTTCGCCGTTGGTGATGTCGTCAATCCCCTTCCACACCTCCGGTTCGCCCGACTTCAAGTACCAGTCGAGTGGCAGCACGCGGTCGTACAGGAACCGCATCTGCGGGGCCAGCCATGTGCTGACATGCACGCCGTTGGTGATGTGCCCGATCGGCACTTCCTCTTCCTTACGCCACGGCCACAAGCTGCGCCACATCTTGCGACTCACGACCCCATGCAGGTTCGAGACCCCGTTGGCCCGGCGGCTGGCATTGAAGGCCAGCACGGTCATGCAGAACTTCTCGTTGTGATCCGAGGGGTTCACCCGCCCCAGAGCCATCAGGCCATGATGATCGAGCCCCAACTCCTCGCGCAGCGGCCCCAGATGCTCGTCCATCAATCCGTTTTCGAATCGGTCGTGTCCCGCCTCCACCGGCGTATGCGTCGTGAAGACACCGATCGAGGCCGTTTCGCGGAGGGCGTTGTCAAAGCTGAGGCCATCGTCCTTCATGCGACGACGGATCATTTCCAGGGGGGCAAATGCGGAGTGCCCCTCGTTCATGTGGATCACGCGGGGCCAGATGCCCATCGCGATCAGGGCCTTCATCCCACCGACGCCGAGGACCAGTTCCTGCCGGATGCGGATCTTCTCATCGCCGCCGTAGAGGCGAGACGTGATCAGCCGAGTCGCTTCCGAGTTCTGTGGGACATCGGTGTCCATCAGATACAGTGGGATGCGACCGACACCGACCTTCCACACGCGGACGTAGATCGTCTCACTCCGCGTCTGCAAGCTGACGACGACCGGCTTGCCTTCGGTGTCGAGGGCGACCTGCATCGGCAAGTCTTTGGGATTGGAATGCGGATACGTCTCCTCCTGCCAGCCAGCGGGGCTGACGGTCTGGCTGAAGTACCCTTCCTGGTAAAACAGGCCGATGGCGACCAGCGGGATGCCCAGGTCGGACGCACTCTTCAGATGGTCCCCGGCCAGGACTCCCAGCCCGCCCGAGTAGATGCGCAGTGATTCATGGATTCCGAACTCGGCTGAGAAGTACGCCGCTGGCCGATGACCGAGCACCGCGGCATGCGTGTCGCCCCAGGTCTGATCGGAGTGCATGTACTCCTGCCACCGGCGATAGGCACCGTGAATGCGTGCATGCAGTACCGTCTCTCGCATCCGCGCTTCGAGCTTCTCTGGCGGATACTCTCTCAGCAGCAGAATGGGGTTATGGGAGAGCTTCGTCCACATGTCCGAGTCGATCTCGCGGAAGATCGAGGTGACTTCGGGCTGCCAACTCCACCACAGGTTTCCGGCGAGTTCGGAGAGCTTCTGGTGGATGGTGCGTTCCTGCGTCATGATGACTTCTTCTCTATGGGGAGGGGTCGCGGTCCGTGCGATGCGATCATAGGAGGCCCCTATGAACGCGGTCTATGCCCCGGAATGCGGGAAGTGTCCAGTTCACATAATTTTTGTTTTCCGGACTTGGAGCCGGTGACATACAGATCACAACCTGCTAAGCGAGAATTGCAACTTGTTCAAACGGTAAACACGCCATCCCGGGATACAACCCCTCGACATCGCAATGCGTCTGGTACTCGGCAGGCATCTTCCGCAGGGAGTCGGCATCCCACTCGACAATGAGTTGCGGGGCTTCATCGGCCCCCGATTCGACAACGGTTCCGGTCCAGCCCGCGATACTGACGTGGACAAATTCCGGCATCGTCACGCCGTCATGAACACGCATGGACTTCCCTTCCAGAGATCGGCTGGCTTTCCGCTTGGCCATGGTGGATCAGACCGCCAGAGAAATAGGTGAGCCTCACGAGGCGGCTAGCTTATTTGGCTGGATTCCCGGCTGTCAAATGCGAGAACGACGGCGTGGTTCGTTGAAACCTGATGAGGGGCCGGGAGTTACCGTGAACGGGACGCGACCCGACCGCTGAGATTGCCGGTTACGAGGTCTATCGCGATTTCAGGCTTGTCAGTCACGGCTCGAAATCGAATCGTCGATGACGATATGATGGGCAGGAGGCTCTCGTGCGCTGGGAGCTGCCTGATGATGAGGGTTGCCTCGCTCACGGGGGCGATCAGGAGGGTGCGATGTCGGCTACGTTCGGGATGACCGCGACAGGGAAATTGAGACGCCGAGACTTTCTGGCTGTCGCGGGGGCAGGGGCGATGAGCCTGCTCCAGCGGTCAGTCCAGGCCGAGGAGGTGCAGGTGGCTGCCTTGGTCGATCAGGCACCGCAGGCCCACGCGCTCATCCCCGCCCTGCGGGCCGCTCTCACCTCGCAAGATGCGGTCAAAGCACTCACCGATTACGAAGCCAGCTTTACCAAAATCGAACTGATCGGTCGCCAGAGCATCACGACGCGAATGCAAGTCAAAGTGCGGCACGCTCCCTTCAGCGTCTACGTGAAGTACATTGACCCCCACGCAGGCCGCGAAGCCATTTACGTCACGGGCCAGAACAATAATCAAGTCGTGGTACACGACACTGGCCTGGCCGCGCTGGTCGGCACGCTGTCACTCGACCCGACCGGTTCGACCGCCATGGAAGACAATCGCTATCCGATCACCAAGATGGGTATGCAGATCCTGGTCGAGACCGTGATGGGAATGTGGTTGGCGCAGGCCAAGCAGAACGCCATCGGGATCACCGTCAACAATTTCCCGAACTCGAAGATCGGCGAGCAGTCGTGTCAGACGATTGAAACGATTCTGGCCCAGCCGATCGGGACACATTCATTCCAGACGACACGACTCTACATCGATACGGCCACCAAGCTGCCAGTGCGGGTTCAGCAATATGCGTTTCCGACTCGCCGAGGTCAGAAGCCGGGCCTCGTGGAGGACTATCTGTACCAGCCCGTGCGGAGTAACCTTTCGCTGGCCGACATCGACTTCGATGCGAAGAACCCGCGTTACGGGTATTGAGGTCTGTTCGTAGAACGGAATTCATTCCGTTCCCTCGAGTGTCCCAGAACGGAATGAATTCCGTTCTACGCCGGGGACTGAATCACCGCCAGCGCTGAGGCCAAATCGGGTGTCGTCGTAAAGTAGGTCAGCAGCTTCGCCGCTTCCATCGTTGCAATGACATCGGGCATCAGCTCGCACAGCACGAGCTTGCCTTTCATCCGCTGGAGCTTGCGGTGCAGGGTAATCAGCTTCCCGATCGCCATGCTGGTCATGTACTTCACACGAGTCAGGCGGACCACGATCTTCGTCATCTCGTGCTTTTCAATCAGCAGATTGAAGTCCTGGCCGAACTGCTCCAGATTGTCGACATCAGTCAACTGATTCTTGATGATGGACACCACGTACGCATCGCCCTGTTGGACGACGGTGAAGAAACTCGATTGGAACGGCACGGGTTCGGACATCACTCAGCTCGCAAAAAACGCTCGCAGACTTCGACTCCATGACACGCACGCAATGTTCCGACATCCTCGGGCGAGCCGGGGAGTTGGACCGGCATGTAGTGACGATCCGTGCCGTGTGCCCACCCCGGACGATTCGCCACCAGTCCCTCGACGAGCACCTCCAATGGCTCCCCGATGAATTTGGCATGGTAATCCTTCGCCAGTGCGTGTTCCACTCTGGCGAGTTCCTGGCAGCGTTGCTTGCGGACCTCGGGAGGCACTTGATCCGGGTACTCCGCTGCCGGAGTGCCCCGCCGCGGGCTGAACGGGAAGATGTGCATCTTCATGAATTCGGCCCGGCGACAGGTCTCGACCGTCTCGGCGAACTCCGCATCGGTCTCGCCGGGGAACCCCACAATGACATCGGTCGAGAACGCGACATTCGGCACGATCTCGCGAATTCGATCGAGTTTCTCCAAAAACCGACCGACCCGATACCGCCGCCGCATCCGCGTCAGCACCCCATCCGATCCGCTCTGCAAGGCCGGATGGAACTGTGGGCACAGATGCTCGCAATCGGCTGCGGCTTGGAAGAACTCTTCGTCGACCTCATTGGCCTCGATGCTCGACAGCCGCATCCGCCAGTTCCCCGGAATCTTGTCGAGCTTCCGGAACAGGTGCCACAGCCGAAACGGCGGCAGCCCCGTCTTGCCGCGCGTCGTGTTGACGCCATAGTGTCCGACATGGATGCCGGTGATGATGATCTCTTTGTGCCCGTAATCGATCAGGCGGCGGACCTCGGCCTCAATCGACTCCGGTGAGCGACTGCTCAGGCCCGGCCGCACCTTCGGAATGATGCAGTACGAGCATCTCAAAATGCAGCCGTCCTGCACCTTCACATACGCCCGCTTGCGGCCCTCGAAGTAGCTGATGCCATCCGGGATGTCATATACCCCCTGCCGAGCCAGCACATCGGGCAACTCGCGTTTATCGGTGACGACCTCAAACACTCCCGGCAATTCGCCCACCGCGACCGGATCTCGCGTGGCATAGCACCCCATCACAATCGTCCGCGTGCCGGGGTTATCGCGAGCCAACGCTCGGATGATCTTCCGCGACTTGTAGTCCCCGTCCCCCGTCACCGTACACGTATTCACGACGCACAGATCCGCCGTCTCGGCTTCGTCGGCCTCACGAAAGCCCCCGGCCACGAGAGCCTCCTTGACGAGTTGGGTCTCGTACTGGTTGACCTTACAGCCGAGAGTCACGAGTCGGACGGTGCGGGAGGACATGGGAGGATCGTTGAGGGTTGAGGATTGTCAGCGAGCGGCGGACGTGACGGCCGTCGTGTCCGTGAACCGTTCGACGTGCCAATGCGTTCGCTTCGCCAGTGTATCGCGCACATCCCCTCTGAAACATCGTGACACGCCATCAGTATTCCTCGACAAGCGATCCCCGTGACCGTGATAATACGGCAGTGGTGCTGAGTGGCCATTCGGCCCCGTGCCCCATTTCGGAGCCTGTCATGGTGACATCCCCCTCGATCAGCCAGCTCTGCGTCATGCTGGCTGTGCTCCTGCTCGGGGGAGCAGTCTTCGCCGAGGACGCCGCTTCTCGAAGGCCGGGGCTGTACGATGGGACCGTGGGGGTCCAGCGGGATGAGATTGTTGAAAAGTCGCTGAAGGGTCGAAATCCGGAGACGATGGAAGATGCCCCCTTGAAAGACATCTTCGCGCGGGTCGAACAGATCACCGGCATGCAGGTCTGGATCGACAACGAAGCGATCCGTGATACCGGAAACACACTCGAAACAGAAAAGACCTATCAGTCCTGGCTCCAAGGGGAAACGGTGACCCAACTGGGACACCGACTGTCACGCCTGGTGGTAGGCACACCCTTAGCTTGGATTGCCCACAATGGAGTTTTGACGCTGACGACAGAAGAAAAGTCCCAAGGACAATTCGTCACTCGGCAGTACCCCATTGGCGATCTGTTGTCCGACCAATGCGATGCGACGACGATCATGTTTCTGTTGGAGCAATCTGCAACTGGTCCGTGGTCTTCCGACGAACCGGGCGGGGGAACGCTCTCGATGGTCGGCCATCAGCTGTTTGTCCGGCAGACGCACCGCAACCAACAGGCTGTGGCTGAGATCCTGGCGGGGCTGCGTCGGAACGAGCCGGTCGTCGTGATGAACTGTACGGATGAGGATCTGCGACTCAGACGCATGCTGGAACAGCGACGCATCAGCTTGGATTTTTCCGACAATACTCTGAAAGAGGTCATCGAATATATCGGATTTGAGACCGATGCCAGGATTCGAATTGACACACAGACTCTCGCGGATGCGGGTTTGGATGAAGAAACCAGAGTGGTCGCGCGAGCGGTGAATCTGCCTCTGATCGTGGCCCTGCAGACGATTCTCAGAGATGTCAACGGCACTGAGTTGACGGTGATCGTCGCGAACGAAGAGTGCCTGATCACGACTGCCGAAGCCGCGAATGAGATGTACGAAACGGTACTCTACCGCGTGGGACCATTGGGAATGACCGGCGAGAAGCTCAACGAGTTTGTCGCGATGCTGGAGCAAGAGACGAGCGGCCCCTGGGATGCCGACGAACCGGGCACGGGCACCATCTGCGGGATTGCACCTCGCAGCCTACTGGCTGTACGGCAGGTTCAACGAGTCCACCGGGAGATTTTAGAGATCCTCCGCGACCTGCGTCCCAAATCCGCAGCCACTCCGGTGGCCCAGACCGCCGCTTCGCAAATCACCTCCGCCATTCAGTCGCACTCCAACCCCATGTCTCCCAAGGCTTCTGTAGCACTCGTCAAGACCCCCACTTTCCGGCTGCCGAGGATCCCCAATCTGTTCGCTGCGGTGACTTGGGAAGTCGTCTGGGACTACGCACCTCTGCTGATGGCCTTGTTGGTGGGTGGCGTGGCCGGTTACATCGGCAGGCATTGAACGACGGCAAACGCCGATCTTTGGTCGTCATCGTTTGATTTCGAGGTTGGAGTCCCGACAAGGCACCTGGGCTCGACCGCGTACTTGTGAACGTTTCTGGGGAGCGAGAGGAATAAAGGTGTCAGGAACCTTTGTTTTGTCAGGAACCTTTGTTTTGGCGGGGTGGCCCAGGCATCGCTTTGGATGTCTGGGTGACGACGGAACATGCGGACCGTGGCTTTCGACTCGGGCGCGGTGATTGGAACATTGAGGATGTGCTGCCCATGACCTCTTCCTCGGAGACCTCGAAGTTCTCCCCGGCATCCGCGGCTTCCGCCAGTTTCTGCTGCGGGGACTGGAGTTGATCGCCGCCGAATGGCAACTGATCTGCCTGACCCACAGCTGACTCAAGATTTGGAGGTTCACCACCCACCGTCACTGACCGCGCCCAGCCCCCGGAGCGCGCCG
>JAYTWO010000651.1:0-12396 GCA_043743415.1 Planctomycetota bacterium | reverse complement strand
CCGAGGCCGCCGGCATTTAGGGGCCGTCGATCAGCGGCGGGTGGAATCGCAAGTGATCAGCCGTAGCCACGTTCGCCAGAACGTGGGGGACCGGAACCCACATTCGATACTCCCGTCGACTCTTTCCGGCAACTCGCCCTACTCCAGCCGACCAAAGCCGCGCTGGGCGCGCTCGGTGTTCAATCGCGCCAGTGCCCTCGGCTCCTTTTTCCAGAACTTCACCAACTGGCTCAGCGTGGTCCCCAGGCGGGGGGCCAGCTCCGGGGCGTTCCAGTCGGCCTGGGCCAGCCGGTCGAGCGACTCGGCCAACAGCGCCGGGAAATCCGCATGCTCGGCGTTGATCTCAATCCGCGTCCCCCGCAGCCGGAACTGCCACAACTCACTCGGAGCCGACTCCATCGGGCGGTAGGTCCGCACGCTCACGGCGAGGGTCCGGCGCATTCGCCCGGTGGCGACCTCCAGGTTCTCCGCCTGGCTACGGCGTTCGCTGGCCTCGGCTGTCAGGCCGGAGGGGCGATGCGTGAGGACAATGGCCGTCTCGACCTTGTTGCGGTGCTGGCCCCCCGGACCCGACCGGCGAGTGTGAACGACCTCGCACTGGGCGAGCAGTTCCGGGATCGGGAGTTCAGCGGGGTGCATGGCGGTCTTTCGAGGGACGCAGTGCCGGGGGGAGACCGTTGTAGCAGAATTGGTCTGACTTCGAGCTGCTGGCTCACTGGTCGGAGGTATGCGGCAGAATTCGGACGAATTCTGCGATGCCGCGCTCTATGATTCCTGCACCGGTTCTTGTCCCGGTGAGTGGAGGCCGGTACGATCCTGCCTCGACCTGTTCCTTGAGGATCCCAGCTGCGATGTCTGAATTCAAATCGGTGGCCGATGTGGGCGAGATTCCCGAGGGGGAAGGGCGTTCGTACTCGGTGAATGGGCGGATGGTGGCGGTGTTTCTGTCGGGTGGGGAATACTTCGCGATCAGCGATACGTGTCCGCATATGGGGGCCTCGCTGGGGGCGGGGGCGTTGGAAGACGGGGCCGTTTCCTGCCCGTGGCATGCCTGGCGGTTCAGTATCAAAGACGGCTCGTGGCTCGACGCGCCGAACTCCAAGCTGCGGGCCGATTGCTTCTCGGTGCGCGTGGTCGATGATGAGATCCAGGTGCTGGTGCCTGATCCACTGCCTCGCGGAGCTGTGGCTCATGCCACGCCGCCCTGTGCCTCTTCGAACGGTTGATCCCGATGTCTGCTGAAACGACCGTCTTCTTGGCGCGGCACGGAGCCACGGCAAACAACTTGGCTGTGCCGATCCGGTTGCAGGGGAACACGATCAACGGTCCGCTGGCCCCGGTCGGAGTGGAGCAGGCGACCGCACTGGGTGAGGCCCTGCGGATGGCCCCGGTCGACGCGGTCTACTCCAGCACGATGCTCCGCGCCCGGCAAACCGCCGAACTCGTGGCCGCTCCGCATCGACTCACCGCTCAGGCGATCGAGGGGCTGCACGAGATCAACGTTGGCCAGTGGGAGGGCCTCTCATGGGTGGACATCCAGGCCCGCTATCCGACCGAGTTCCAAGCCTTCTTCGACAACCCGGCTCAGGTGCCGTACCTCGGTGGCGAATGTTACCTCGATGTGCTGGCCCGAGCGCGCCCCGCGTTTGACGCTCTGGTCGTGAAGCATGTCGGCCAGACGATCATCATGGTGACTCACAATGTGGTCAATCGCGTGCTGGTGGCCGACTTCCTGGGGCTGCCGCTGGACCGGGCCAAGTTCCTGCACCAGTCGAACTGCGGCTTCAACGAGATCCGCTGCCGCCCCGGCATTGTGGATGTCCGCAGCGTGAACAACGACCGGCACGTCTGGCCGTGGATTCGGGCAGCGGCACCGCGTTAGGACATGGTCCAAAACAACTTCCCGTTTCACTCGTAGGAGTTGAACAGAAGGGAACGAAGGAAACGAAGGGTCTTGTTCGAACTCTCTTCGTTCCCTTCGTTCCCTTCTGTTCAAAGAAATCGAGAAGTTGTTTCGAGCCAGATCCTTAGCCATCGAACTGGCTCGATGTGCCTGTTGCGGTGTATCACTCAGCGGAAAACGCACCGATGCCTGACATCCTCTACGCCCTCGAACCGGACCTCTCCACCGACGAGTTCATCTCCGTGCTGGTGAAGTCCACGCTGGGAGAACGGCGACCGGTCGATGATCGTCCTCGCATCGAAGGCATGCTGCGGCAGGCCGACCTCATCGTCACGGCGCGCCTCCACGGCCAGTTGATCGGCGTCTCGCGAGCGCTGACCGACTTCCAGTTCTGTACGTACCTCTCCGATCTCGCGGTCGATGAGGCATTTCAGCGGCAACGGATCGGCAAACGCCTGATCGAAGAGACTCACCTCGCGGCAGGACAGCAGACGATGCTGATCCTGATCGCCGCCCCGAAATCCGCCAGCTATTACTCGCATATTGGGATGACCCAGCACCCCTCCTGCTGGGTCATCCCCCAGCATGCGTGATGTCTGTCCACGGGATAGCTGTCTATCTGTGCGTTCCAAATGGGCCCAAAAACGGGATCTCAAGACCAGTTATGGCTTCCGCATTCCTTGCCGTCCTCCCCTGTTCCGGAATCTAGGTACTCTGATTCGCACACTGGACAGCGACTCGTCAGGGGCGGGTATGGGAGATGACTGGATGAGGAATCCGGCACTCTCTGCCGGTGCGGCGGTTGAAGTTTCCTTGCCGAACCGGGATGATCTCAGGCATGGGCCGATGCCGATCTCACTTGCAGAGGTTCGCCGATGCGCCGGTCGATTCGCCACTCACCCAGAACGATGGCCCCGGTTCGACGCGGGTCGGCCTCGATCGACTTTGTGTTGATTCTGGGGGTGGTGTTGCCGATGGTGGCCTTTGTCCTGCCCGCCAGCCGGATTGCGATTCAAGCCTCCTTCGCGTGGTTCTGTCGAGTCACCACCAGTCCTTTCCTCTAGGTTCGCCTGTCCAACCCACTGGACCGCCGGAGTTTTCCATGACCCAGACTGCATCCATTCGCAAGCTATTGCAGCGCGTCCACCGCGATGAAGAGGGGGCGGTCAGCCTGGAGACAATTCTGATCATCGGGGCGATCGCGATCCCGATCCTGATCTTCATTCTGAGGGTGGGCTGGCCCCGCATCCGCACGTTCTTCAGCGGCGGGATGGACGATCTGGAAGTCGAGCGGTCCAATACGCAGCAGGGCGGGCCATAGCTGTCGAGGCGAAGGGATTGTCGGCGATTTTTCCGAGGCGGACAGTTTTACGGATCGAAATGGACATCTCCGATGGCAGGGATCCATTTGCGGCATGAACCAGACTTCGCCCGTTTTGCCCCCAGCGTTGCCCTCCGCTCCGCCGCTGGAAGTCCGAAGCATGGTCACCTCGAGAGTTGACCGACCGATTTCGGAGGCATCAAGGACGAGAGGACGGCGCTCTCGACAGCCCTGGGGAGCGAGAGCATTCGCGATGTTCGTTGATGACACTTCTGAACAAACTGTATCAATATCGAAACAAAAGTCTCTTGGGCACTCTCTCGGCAGAGTGCGTAATTCATAGTACTGTCGGCAGATGCGAAATATCATGACACTTTTTCGCCACGGTACAGCAGTTGCAGATCAGTATTACCCCGCCTCAGGTGCGCCCCCGCATCCCCACCGACCCTCTGGAGAGCCAACCATGTCCGCTGACGCCATGTCCAATGAACGCGTTCGCCGTGCTCTCACTCATGGAAGAGGGATCGACGGGATTCTGTTTACGCTCGTCGCCGGGGCCGTCATTGTGGCTGTGGTGGGCTTGTTAATTTTCGGCCTGAGTGCGGCCGAGTCCAATGCCGAGCGGGATGCCGAACACACACAGACCACTGGGAATCTCGATCCTTCCGAGATTGGAACGACTAAGTGATTCCGGGGAGCCCCGAAGCCATGAGAAAAGGCAGGCTGAGGAGCCTGCCTTTGGCGTTGTTTTGGTTGATGAGAGTCGTCTTTCGCGGATTGCAAGGCGACAGTGATCTCACGATCAATCCTTAGAACGGCACTTCGTCTTCTTGCTGACCGCCGGACTGTTGACCACCCGACTGCTGGGCCGGTCCGGAAGAGTAGTAATCCGGCTCGCTGCCGCCGCTGTTTCCACCACCGCCGCCGGAGGGAGCCTGGCGAGCGCCGCCGCCGCCCGTATTGGAGCGGGCACCGCCACGGAAACCTCCGCCTCCGCCTGCATTACCGCCACCACCGCCACCGCCTTCTCCACCGCCACCGCCACTCCCGCCGCCTTGAGGCGAGCCCAGGAACTGCATGCGTTCACCAACGACTTTGAGTTTGGACCGCTTCTGACCAGTGGCTTTGTCGTCCCAAGTATCCATTTGAAGGCGACCTTCAATCATCACAGGGCGACCCTTGGCGAGGTATTCCCCGGCAAGTTCCGCTTCACGACCCCAAAGGGTCACGTCAACGAAGGTGACTTCCTCTTTACGCTCGTTGGAGTTCTTGTCAGTGAATTGACGATTCACCGCCAAGCCAATCTCCGCCACAGCCATTCCGCTGGGGATATACCGAACTTCCGGATCGCGGGTCAGATTTCCGATCAGGATGACTCGATTGTAACTGGCCATGCCGTGTTCCCCCTGCCATGACACACAACGAGACGGACTTGGCTAGCGCGCCAAGACCGCCCGCAACCCGCCTGCCATCAATGTGGTGGCAAGCATCCCCACTGGAGATCAGGCTGGAGTCTGCTTCGGGGCAGGCTGAAGCCTAGTTCCATCCCGACACATCAACTCTGATGCTGCCGTGCTCTGCAAGAACTCGGATTGGGGGAGTGGCATCAGCGCCACCTGTTGTCAGCAGAATTCTGACGAATTCTGCTACCCCAAAAACTAGTAGGACATCTTGTCCGGGCTGACACCCATCGGCGTTGTGTCGGCTTGACCCGTCACGTGCTGTGACAGGGCTTCCGCCATCGGTGTGAACAACCGCTCCGGATGATTCAGCAGCATCTGGCGAACCACGACTTCGCTCAGCTTGCACAGCCTCAGGAACTCGTTGACCTGGGAGCCGTCCATCCTGAAATAGATGAGGTAGTGCAACCCCTTCTTGTGATTCCCGATCTGGTAGGCCAGCTTCCCGTCCTGCCACGGGGCGCGAGCCACCACTTCCGCCTGACAGCGGTTCAAAATCTCCAGGAGCGCATCCTCCGTCGCGCGGGAATTCACCGCGTAACGGCCGCTATCCAGAAGGAACATGCACTCGTAGCAATGCTGGGCCAAGGCCAATCTCCAATTCGGTTCTGCACAATCGCCAACGCGGTAGTGTAACCGCTCGCGGGGTGATTTCAACGGTGGTGAGTTTTCAGTGGTTAGTTTTCAGTTTTCAGTGAAGAGATCAGCGAGAAACGCACTCAAAGCCCAGGGTTGCAACCCCTGGGCTTTCAGACTGGTCACTGACAACTGATGACTGACAACTCCGCTTACATTTCCTTCGAGTCGATCCACTTCATCATCTTGCGGAGCTTGCGACCGACGGTTTCGATCATATGCTCGCGCTCGTTGCGACGGATCGCCTTGAAGCTGGCCTGGTTGGCCTTGTTCTCCAGCAGCCAATCCCGAGCGAACTGCCCGCTCTGGATCTCCTTGAGAATTCGCTTCATCTCCAGCTTCGTCTCAGCAGTCACGATCCGCGGGCCGCGGGTGTAGTCGCCGTACTCCGCGGTGTTCGAGACGCTGTACCGCATGTAGTTCAGGCCGCCCTGGTAGAACAGGTCGACGATCAGCTTCAGCTCGTGCATGCACTCGAAGTAGGCCATTTCGGGCTGGTAGCCCGCCTCGACGAGGACTTCGAACGCCGCCTTGACGAGGGCGCTGACGCCCCCGCACAGCACGACCTGCTCACCGAACAGGTCGGTTTCGGTCTCTTCGGCGAACGTCGTCTCGATCACGCCGCCGCGCGTCCCGCCGATGCCCTTGGCATAGGCCAGTGCCAGCTTGCGGCTGTTTTCGGACGACCCCGGACCCATGGCGATCAAGCTGGGGACGCCGCCCCCTTTGACGTATTCGCTGCGGACGAGGTGACCGGGGCCTTTGGGAGCGACGAGAGCGGTGTCGACCCCCTTCGGCGGGATGACCTGGTTGAAGTGGATATTGAACCCGTGCGAGCACATCAGCAACGCACCCGGCTTCAGATTCGGCAGCACCGAGTTCCTGAAAACGTCACCCTGGACCTCGTCGGGCAGGAGCATGTTGACCAGATCGCCCTGCTTCGTGGCTTCTTCCGCCGACACCGGCTTGAAACCGTGCGACACCGCCAAATCGTAGTTCGGGCTGCCGGGACGCTGCCCGATCACCACGTTGCAGCCGCTGTCACGCAGGTTTTGAGCCTGGGCATGACCCTGGCTGCCGTAGCCTAGAATGGCGATCGTCTTGCCCTTGAGCATGGACAGATCGGCGTCATCGTCGTAGTAGACCTTGATCGACATGGCGGTTTTCACTGATGAAGAAGGAGAGAATCAAACTCGTAGCGGGGACAAGCCCTCGACCCGCTACGGAACACTGGGCCTCGGCGAACCGAAGCCCCTCACGCAGGGCATCCCGGCCCCGCACCTCAATTCGCCCGCACTAGGCGGACGGTTGTTCGACTTCTGACGCCTCGGAGGAAGTATTGCCTCGCAAGAGGGCAATCCGCCCGGCCCGCACCATCTCGATGATGCCAAACGGTCGGACGGCCTCGATGAACGATTCGATCTTGCGCTCCTGGCCGGAGATCTCGATCATCACATGATCGGCACTGACATCGACGATCCGGCCCCGGAAAATCTCGACCAACTCCTTGACCTGCGACCGCGTGCCATTCGGCGTGTTGACCTTGATCAGCATCAGATCGCGCTCGACGAACTCCTGGTTGGAGTAGTCGATCACCTTGACCACGGTCACGATCTTTTCCAGCTGCTTCCGGATCTGATCGAGGACGCGCGCATCCCCGGCCACGACGAAGGTCATCCGCGAGAACTCGGGGTTCTCGGTGGCACCGACGGCAAGGCTCTCAATGTTGAACTCGCGGGAGGCCAACATGCCGGAAATGTGAGCGAGCACCCCGGGCCGGTTCATGACCAGCGCGGAGAGAACGTGACGCATGGGATCGTTCCTGCTGTCAAAATGTGCAGTGGTCGCGACAGAAACCAGACGCTTCCGCGCGAAGTCCACAGTCTATCCCTCTCTCAGAGGGCACACAACCGTGCGAGATACAGGTTTTGCCGATGTGCGTGGCGAACCCCTGAATCGCGGGTGGAACCACTCCGGGAGGGAGCATTCTCCCCGGGAGCCAGCCCCTGCTCGGCTCCCAGCTGCGACGCGACACAGTCAACGTAATCACCTTCGTCAGCCAGACAAACCCAATTCTGTGGACCAGAGAGGGGGCAGCGGGACACCGACTGCCGACTTTTCTGATGCACCCACCCGGAACCTGCCTTGACCGCTCGGCCAGCCTGCTCGACACTCCGGGCCACCGCCAATCAGGCTGCCCACGGAGGGGACGGGCGGTGTGCCGGGAGGGACCGATGACGCTGAGAGATGTGCGGTATCGCGTGGAATATGTGCTGTTTCGGCTGGCAGCTTGCCTGATTGAGGCGTTGTCGGTGCGGCAGACGATCTCGCTGGCGCGGTTTGGGGCGTGGGTGATGACGCATGTCGCCCCGCGCCGGGTATCGCGGTATCACGTCGCCTCGGATAACATTCGCACCGCGTTCGGGGCCGATTTGCCCGATGCCCAGGTCGAGCAACACATCTTCCGCATGTGGGTCCACTTGATCCGGCTGGTGGTCGAGACGATCCAATTGCCTCGCAAATTGAGCCTGCGGAACTGCCGGGAATCCATCGTGTTTCGGGACCGTGCCGAGGTCGTCCAGGTGCTCTGCTCGGGTCGACCGGTGTTCTTCCTGGGCGGTCATTTCGGGAGTTGGGAGCTGTCGGTGGCCACGTTTGGGATGTTCGGATTTCCAATGGGAGTGGTGGCTCGAAAACTGGATAATCCCTATCTGAATGAGTGGTTCCAGAAGTCCCGCGAGCAGACGGGGCACCGGCTCTTCTCGAAGAACGGCGGGTTTGACGGGATGGACGAATTGGTCCGAGCCGGGGGGCATTTGGCCTTGCTGGTCGACCAGGACGCGGGCCGTCGCGGGGTGTTTGTGGATTTCTTTGGGAAGCCCGCCTCGACGTTCAAATCGATTGCGCTGATGGCCCTGGAGTACAAGGCGATCCTGGTCGTCGGCTACGGAGTTCGGCTGCCGGACAATCCGCTGGAGGCCCGCTGGGCGCAGTTCGAAATCGGCTGTGAGGAGATCATTGACACGACCCAGATCGTGGCCCGCGATGAGGTCAAAGAGATCACGCAGCGCTTCACGGCGGCCCTGGAGCGCTCGATCCGCCGGGCTCCCGAGCAGTATTTCTGGGTGCATCGCCGCTGGAAGACCGACCCGGTGACGCGGCAGAAAGTGAAAGACTACGAGTCCAAGGCCGCGTAAGAGGTCATTGCCATGTTGAGACGTGTCCTCGCAGGAATCATTGCCGCCTCGAGTTTCACTGGTATTGCCATCCTGATGTTCCACATCTGGAGCGTGGACGCGACAGGGAAGGTGAATACGCCACAACCACTCGGATTCACGTGCCTCCTGTGCATTCTCACAACGTGCATTCTGGGACTCTTGCAACGAAAACGATTCGCTGAAATCCTGGTGATCGGACTCGGCGGACTGCTGGTGGGGTTCTTCCTGTTTCCCCAGACATCCATGAGGCCAGGCACCAGAAATCACGCGGTTCTCTCGGGGGACATTCTGTTATTTACACCATATGCCTTGTGCATCGGAACATGCCTGGGAACTCTCGTCGGCCAGAATTGTGCCGAACTTCGCCAATGGATCGTGCGTATCAACTTGCGATCCCCTCGCTTGGGGAATGGGAAGCGATCAGAGGATCATCCCGACCAACAGCCACCGGTTCAGTGAGCGGCACGGCGCTCGCCACATTTTCTTTTGACTGTGGTTGGTGGTAGATCACGGTCAGGGGAACCGGCGGCGAGCGCCGTGCCGCTCACTGACCGTGCTTTGGCAACTCGACGCCATGAAATCGTTATCACCGTAATATGAAACACAAATGCCCAGACTAATCCTTAGCCTCCTTAAAACCCGTCGAGTCCCTTGTGATCGTTCCATCCGGACCACTTGACGAATCTCGGACCGTATTCTGAAGATTCGTTAAAGAGAGGGGCTTGAACGGGAGGTCGTTTCCGGGCATCGTGGCCTAAGCTCAACAGAGGTGATGCGTGTGGACCACACACGCGTTCACTTCTTGAGGAAATTCCTCAACACCGTCGCGGTGGTTCGACGGCGTCTGTCATGTGTGGCCAGAAACTCGACTGTCGTCGATTCGCTTCTGGCCCCTCTGCCCAGGCGTCCTTCCCGAACCACCCGTCCCGAGGGGGCTCGTCGGACAGCGACCGGTATCATTGGGCGAGGGGACAACGATGAAACGGTTCAGTGCATTTCTCGGACTCTGGCTGGTCACAGCAAACGCTCTGGTTCAGATGTCATGGGCGCTGGACCTTCCGGCGACCAGTCGAGATCCGGAAACGGCTGTCGTGGCTGGCACGCGAATGGAGCAGTCGCGTCACTGGAATGACGCCATTGACCACTATAAAGCGGCCCTCAAGAAGTGGCCCGATAACGCTCACCTGACGTACGGACTGCGTCGCTCCCAGTTCCAATTCTCCATCGAACGGCGTTACGACGACCTGTCGTTCCGCGAGTCGCTCAAGACCCTGCCGCTGGAGAATGGGCTGCAACTGTTCTCGTCGGTGCATCAGATGATCCAGGCACACTACGTCGAGCCTCTGGACACGACCTCGATCGTGGCCCACGGGACGGAAAGCCTGTGGCTGGCCCTGGGGAACGAGAAGTTCCTGGAGAACAACCTGTTCGGTGCCGATCCAGCCCGCTTGAAGTCGCTGCGCACGGAATTGCGGACCCGGTATTGGAACAAACCCGTACGGGGCCAATTTGAGGCCACCCACCTGATCCGGGAGATTTGCCAGTTGTCGAAAGACAGCGTCGCACTTGATCCGGGCCCGATCTGCATGGAGTACGTGTTCGGGGCCTGCAACTGCCTCGACGATTACAGCAACGTCATGACTCCCGGACGGCTGCGGGATTTGTTCAACAACATTGATGGCCAGTTCGTCGGCGTCGGCATCGTGATGGAAGCCGACCTGGGAAAGGGGATTAAGCTCCGCCAAGTGCTGCCGGAAAGTCCGGCTTCGGAAGGCGGCCTCAAGTCGGGCGATCTGCTGGTGGGCATCGACCAGCATGACTGCCGCGTGATGACCACCGACGAAGCCGCCAACCTCGTCACCGGCGAGCCGGGGTCACGAGTGACCCTCACCGTTCAGCGTCCAGGAGTCGGACAAGTTATCGCCAAATGCACGCGCCGCGAGGTCATCGTCCGCAGCATCCCGCTGGCCAAGATCGTCGATCCCTCCCGAGGCATCGGGTATATCCAGCTGACCGGCTTCCAGAAGAGCACCATCCTCGAACTCGAGATGGCACTCAACAAGCTCAAGCAAGAGGGGATGCAATCGTTAATTCTGGACGTGCGTCAGAATCCGGGCGGACTGCTGACCACGGCGGTGGATCTGCTCGATCTGTTTATTGCCGATGGCGTCCTGGTCTCGACGCGCGGTCGGGAGCAGAACCAGAACCAGGTCCACACGGCTCACGCTCCGGGCACTTGGAACCTCCCCATCGTGCTGTTGATCGACGAGAACAGTGCCAGTGCCAGCGAGATCGTGGCCGGGGCCTTCCGCGATCATCACCGGGCCAAGATCGTGGGACGCAAGTCCTTCGGCAAGTGGTCGGTGCAGAGCATCTATGACAACGATCTGGGCTACGGCTGCGGGATTCGGATGACGACGGCCAAGTTCTACTCCCCGAACGGCGACACGCTCGGTAAGATCGGCGTGAAGCCAGACATCGAAATTCCGGCAGACCAGGCGTCCCCGCACATCATTGGCGAGGTCGACCCGGTGGCGGACGCGGATGTTCGCACGGCCATCGAGCAACTCAAAAAGGTCGAGTACACCCAGCGATGAGCGAAAAGTCCCCGTCCTTCGACACGATCTGGCTGCGCGAGGGACAGGGCCTGCCACCCACGGTGAAGTGGTCATTTCGCGGCGATGGGGCCATCACCTCCCTGGCGATGGCCCGCGAGTCGGGAGACGTATTCGTCTGCGACGCCTCTTCGACGTTGTACCGTCTGACCCGCAGCGGCAAGATCGCCGCAGTGACCCATCCCCAGGCCCCGTTCTCCCAATTAGTGTGGAGCGAGGACGGCCAATGGGGTTACGGTGTGGCGGGTGACCGGTCGCTGGTGCGGATGGACCGCAACCTGCAAATCGACTGGGAATACGAGACGCACGACGACATTTTGTGTCTGGCGGTGGCTCCGTTCGGGCATCATGTGGCGGTCTCGCACACCGATGCGTCGAACATGATCCTCAACGAGCGGAAGCGGAAGATCGCCCGCTTTGAAACGGTGCGGCCCCTGCAGTTCATTCAGTTTTGCGGGGCCGATCCGGTCTTGTTTGGCTCCGCTGAGAACGGGCTGCTCTGTTGCCACAATCTCGTCGGAGCCCAACTGTGGCAGGAGCGGGTGTGGTCGAATGTCGGCTCGATGAGCGTGACTGGCGCGGGCGATATTATTTACTTGGCGAACTTCAGCCACGGGGTGCAGGCGTTCGATGGGGACGGCGTCAGTCTGGGGGCGTACGTCCTGGAAGGGACCGTCGACCGGGTGGCGGCGAGTTATGAGCCGTACCGGTTGATTGCGACCACGATTGAGCAGTTTGTGTATTGGCTCGACTCGGATGGCGACTTGATCTGGGCCAGCGGGGCACCGGCGGCCGTGGTGGAGACCGCGTGCGATCCTCTCGGGGAGTGGGCGCTGATCGCGTTTCAGACGGGCGACGTGTTGCGGCTGGAGTGGGGCGTGTAATGTCGGCGATTTCTCCGAAAACGCTGGTTCGGAGTTGGCTGGCGAGTGACGTGGCCCCGATGCGACGGCTCCACATCGAAGTTCAACGGATCGGTAGTCGTATTACACTCGATGGATCTGGGTCGAAACAACTTCCCGAATTGATTTTGAACAGAAGGTAACGAAGGTAACGAAGAGAGTTCGAACATGCCCTTCGTTTCCTTCGTTGCCTTCTGTTCAACTCCCACGAGTGAAACGGGAAGTTGTTTTGGACTATGTCCTAAGGCGAGCGGACAGAGGAAGCTTACCGAGTAGGACGGCCTTTCCAGGCCGTCTGGTCCCACTTCACGCGGTGAGACGGCCTGGAAAGGCCGTCTTAC
>JAYTWO010000650.1:0-11072 GCA_043743415.1 Planctomycetota bacterium | reverse complement strand
GCTTGTCAAAGTCGCTGATTGCTCCGCAATCAGTACGTTGCCGGGGTGGAGAGCTGGCTGGTCGCCAACGTTCTGATCGACGGAGCGATCAGCGACTTTGCCGCCTCGGTCCCCAGCTCTGGCTGGGGACTGCATCTCCCCGAAGCTCTGCTTCGCCGCGTGCCAACACGCTCCCTCTTGCATACCGTCCTCGTCGTTGCCTTCTGCGTCTCGTTCTGGCAAGCTGGATAGTAGTCCTGTGTGGCTCGGCGAAGCGAAGCTTCGAGGAGAGGCGTTACCAAGCGGAGCTTGGGAACGAGAGGGCAAAGCGTCAGGGACGTGCCACCCGACGCCGCCTGTGTTGCCTACTGGGGGACAATGCCACCCACAGACGGGATCAGCGTGGATACATCCGAATACTGCTGTCCGGCACTGCCCTTACGAACGAGCGGCACACCCGCAGGGGCCACACGAAACCGCGTCGACGCCGACAACTGCGGCGTGGTCGCTCCCGCCTCGGCTTGCCGGACGAGCAGGGCCATCTCCCACGCCGTGACATAGTGCAGTCGCAGTTGCGGATGGGCCTTCGTCTGAGCCGCTAGTTCGGTGTGGAAGGCCTGCATCTCTGGCCCCAGCAGCATGTCGATGTTGCCCTCCTTGCAGCCGTGGGTGTGGAGTTTGAGGAACTTCCAGTTAGGGCGTCCCGCGACGTGGACTCCGACATTCATCCAGTGCTGGAACCGCCGCCAAGTCGGCGCTCGGCCATTCGTCAAATCGCCGTTCTCGATGCGCGGGAGGGCTCGCGATTGCCAGTCGAGACTCAGCGGTCCCTGAATCATCAACAGGTGGTCCTGGGGGGCCGTCTGGCCGACTCGCGAGCGAATTCCGGTGTTGTGGGACTTCCGTTGTCCGGGGATGTCCTTCGCATAATAGATCGAGTTGATCGTCTTCGTTTGGCACGCACTGGGGGCGGATGGCAGCGTGAAGTCCGCGTAGCACCCTGTCTCCCGCAATATGGTCAGCTCATGATCAACTCCGCACAACTGGCCATCCGGACGCGAGTTGCACAACGACCAGTTGCCGTGGATGAATCCGTACACGATCTCGTGGGTCAGTGGGTCGCGCCGCAGCAGCCCGTGACGATGAAACAGGGCATCCCGGAACGTCTCCAGGTTCTCCCGAAAGCGTTCCGGCGTGTCATCGTGATGGTGCAGGTGAATGTCAACATCCCCGTACCCCTCAGCACACAATTGGGCAATCGCGTCGAGGTATTCGGGACGGTACTCGTCCTGAGGATAGAAGAACGTGTGCTGCGGCGGGCGACCGTTGAAGTCGTGGAACTGGCTGAACGCTTTGGGGTACTCATACACCCAGCGATTGACTCGCTCCATGGCCGTCGCGGGCGAGGCCCCATAGCACTCGGGTTCCCAGTGATCGCAAACGGCCACAAACAGATCGACCGGTTGGCTGGGATTGACCGGCTCGGGACGCTCGCTGGGGAAGTAATAGCTGCCAATCCAGTTCTGCATGTTGCGTTGGCGCAGCAGCGTGCGGAACGACTCTACAGCGCCGCACGTGGTGAGTGCTCCTCCGCACGTCATAAGCCATTGCCATCTCGTCATCGATCTTACTCCTGACCCGTCAGGCGGGTTTCATCTACGCGTCCGCAGACTCTCCCGTGGAGTTCTGAAAGACTCCCATCTCCGCACGCTTTTGCAAGACGACATCGATCCCGATCGTGTTGAGGTCTTCCTCATCGCACGCCTGGAACTCGGGAGCCAGCGGAATCTGCTGGAAGTAGGCCGCTCCCGTGGTGTCCTGATGTCGCCGCAACTCGCGTTGCAATAATCCTACATCACGAAATGCCTTGAGGAAATGCGAGGTCCGCCAGCGGTTCTGACATTTGTGGCGATGGTCGAACCAGCGTTTCCAGGTCTCTTGTCCGTAGGTCAGATAATGCAGGTGATGCCGATTCGGATCGCACGCCGCATATTCATCCGTCATCCGAATCCGGTGGATGGACCAGCCCGATGGCTTAAGGAGCCTGACCGATTCCTGCAAAACCGGCACAATCAATCCATCAGGGATGCTAGGCATGGCCAGATTGCTCAACACCAGATCGAACGTCCCCGACTCGTACGGCAGGGATGTGGTGTCCACGGGAGCCAGGTACTCGCCCCCAGTTTTCTCGCAGACTTCATTCAGCGTCTCCGAGCGGGAAAGCCGGTCCCAGCGATCATAGACATCGAGGAGCGGTTGCTTGGACGCCTCGGCAATCTCCGCCAATCGAGGTTCCCAAGTCTTGAGTGTACGTCGCAAGAAGTCCGACTTCGTCAACGCCGATACATCATAGGTATGCACCTCGCACCCCGTCAGAGCCAACGCCACCGGCACCGCTGGAATCCAACCGGTCCCGATTTCCGCCACACGCAGTCCCACCAGTGATCCGACATGTTTGGTGGCCATATCGAGGATCAACAGGGCGTTGTCGAACTGGTATCCCCGTTCAATGTGCCTCAACTGCCCGGCATGCTCCTGCAGCAGACGGTGAGCCAGACCTCCCCCTGGAACCTTGGCCAAGAATAATTGAACGCCCCAATGATCCCACGATCGCATGTTCCAGCCTCCAGATCGTGATCATCCCGTGTGCCGGAAAGTGTGCGTGATCGGGAGATGGAAGCATCGACTTTCTATCGAACTGGACGCCGAGCTTGCCTTTTTCGACTGGATAACAACGATCAGGGGGATAAGTTGCCCTGTAGCACCATCAGGCTCGTCGGTCCTCATCTGGATCAGTGGTCATTCGTGAAGTGGATTCTTTCACAGACCCGGTTTACGTCGATTCCACGCCCTCCACATGACGGCGGATCGCTTCCCCTCTATCATCCGGAGTCGTCCTCCCTGTCCAAGGTGCCCTGGGTGTCCGCCTCTTCTCCCGTCGTCTCCGGACAGTCCGCTGCCTCGTCGAGTGGCTCGCCGCCATCGAACTGGGCACTGCTGCGCCGGTTGATCTCGATTGGGTTCGAGTACCGGCGCGGATGCGTCGAGATGATCGCGATGCACCTCGGATTGGTCGCGTTGACCTTGAGCGGACTGGGGCTGACGGGGCTCGGGATTGATTACATTCGGTCGGTGATCGAGCCGGGAAGTGCGGCCCCAGACTGGCCGTTTGGCATACGGCCTCCGTCGAACTGGACGCCCATACAGGTGGTCGTGGCCATCGCGGCGGCAGTGATGGTCGCGGGGCTGTTGACGGCGGTGTTGCGCTACTTTGCAGCCCTGGCGGCGGCCCGGCTCACACAGCGTGTGCTGCTCCAACTGCGGTCGGATGTGTTTGCCAAGCTGCAACGACTCGACTTCCATTTCTACGACGCGGGGGAGAGTAGCTCGATTATCAACCGCGCGGCGGGAGATGTCAGTTCGGTCCGCAGCTTTGTCGACGGGGTCATCATCAAGGTGCTGTCGGTGCTGCTGACCTTGGCGGTCTATCTGGCGTACATGTTGCGGGTGCATGTGCCGTTGACGGTGGT
This sequence comes from Planctomycetota bacterium, assembly GCA_043743415.1. Classification (GTDB taxonomy): domain Bacteria; phylum Planctomycetota; class Planctomycetia; order Planctomycetales; family Planctomycetaceae; genus TH-plancto1. Next base: position 7,563 of record JAYTWO010000650.1, on the reverse strand, counting down.
CTGCCTGTGTACGACTCCGCTGTTGTGGTTCTGGGCGAGTCGGTTCTCGCGAGTGGTCCAACCGGCGTATCGCCGTGCCAGCGAACTCGGCGATGCGATGGTGCGGACCCTGGTCGAGAACTTGCAGGGCATCCACGTCGTCAAAGGCTTCGCCCGCGAGCCAGAAGAGATTGAGCGTTTTAAACAGGCCAACGATGCCATCCAACACGAGAAGGAATCGATCTTCCGCCTGCTCAGTACGTGGCAGCCGACGATCGGGTTCCTGACGCAGATCAACATGCTGATCCTGATCGGGTATGGAGGCTGGCTGGTGATTCAAGGCGAGATGGCGCTCGGGTCGGGGCTGTTCGTGTTTGCGAATCTGCTGCACGAGTTCGCCAATCAAGTCGGCCAGATCACGGGAGTCGCGAACACGATCCAGGCCAGCCTGGTCGGAGCCCAGCGGGTGTTCGAGGTGCTCGATTCGTCGATCAAGATCGTCAGTCCGCCGCACGCGGTTGTTCTGCCTCGGGCTCAGGGAGAGATCGCTTTCGACCATGTGACGTTCGGCTACAAAGCGGACAGTCCCGTACTCCGGGACGTGTCGTTCACGATTCGACCGGGGGAGTGCTTGGCCATCACCGGCGAGACGGGTTCGGGGAAGAGCACGCTGCTGAGTCTGCTGATGCGGTTCTACGATGTGGACCAGGGAACGATCCGCGTTGACGGCCACGATGTGCGGTCGCTGGAGATCGACTCGCTGCGGCGCAATATCGGGTTGGTGTTTCAGGAGGCGTTTCTGTTCAGTCACACGGTGGCGGCCAACATTGCCTTCGGTCGTCCGGCTGCCTCGCAGGTCGAGATCGAGCGGGCGGCGCGGATTGCCTGTGCGGACCGGTTCGTGGACGAGATGCCGGAGCGGTACGAAACCGTGGTCGGTGAGCATGGAGCGAATCTGTCTGGCGGTCAGCGGCAGCGCCTCTCGATCGCGAGGGCTCTCTTACTTGACCCGCCGATTCTGTTGTTTGATGACGCCACCGCGTCTGTCGATCCCGAGACCGAACACGAAATCCGCGAGGCCCTCGCATCGGCCATGCAAGGCCGGACTTCTATCGTCGTCTCGAACCGCCTGAGTACGCTGCGCCGGGCCGACCGCGTGCTCATTCTGGAGAACGGTCGCATCTCCGCCCTCGGGACGCATGCGGACCTCATGCAAACCAGCCCGTATTACCGAAGACTGGCCGTACTGCAATTCGGGTTGTGAGTGGGACGGCGCACTTTCGATGAAGCGGGGAGCTATTTAGCGAGTTCCGGCTGATCGGTAGATTCTCATCTGCCGCTCGCGCCTACAAGCCCGCGTTCCCGCGCGAGAAGTGTTTCGAGATCATGGCCGAGGGGCGCGGCACGCACTTCGACCCGGCAATTCTGGACGCCTTCTTCCGACGTAGCGACGAGATCATCCGCGTGCAGATGGAATACATGGACCCGCATTGATTGTGTCACGACGCTCCGCGTCATGTGAGTCACGAAAGCCCAGTGGTTGCAACCACTGGGCTATTTTCGTGCTTACTGAGTCTCTTTGGCGGGCTGGGCACTCTCCAGCAGGAACCGCATCAAATCGCGAGTGTCGGCGTCGTTGAGCAGCTCGCCGAAGTTGGCGGGCATGAGAGACACGGGTGACACGGCTTGCGATTCGATCTCGCTCTGGGTGAGTGAGAACTCCTTGCCCGCGCGGTCGGCGAAGTAGAACGTCTCCCCCTCGGTTCTCCGTGGCAGTCCGAGCAGCACCTGCCCCTCCGTGGTCACAATCGTGGCCGAGCGAAACGCCGCGTCGACGTTACGGTTGGGGGCCAGCATGTCCTCCAGCAAGCGGTCGAGTCCCCGCACGCCGATCCCGTCCAGTTGCGGGCCGATCTTCTGCCCCTCGCCCCGCATCTGGTGGCAGGCGAGGCAGTGCTTCTTGAACAGCTCCAGCCCGCGCGCGGACTGCCCCGCGTTCGACACGCAATCGGCCTTGCGCGTCGCGATCAGCTTGGCCGTGGCCTCGTCCTCGGAGGGGAGGTTCTTGGTGAGGTCGTCCACAGCGGTGTTGAGTTCCTGGCTATTGAGGGCCGTCAACCGCTGAGCAATCTCGGGACGCCGCAGCAGGTGGGCCGAGACGATCCCGCGCCGCACAAAGTCGATGCACAGAGCGGCCCCGTCCGATTGCTGGCAGAGTTGAGCGGCGAGGGCGGCCTGCCCGGCTTGAGGCACCCCACGCAGCACCACTTCCAGATCCTCGGCATAGGTTTTCGTCTCACCGGAGACCAGCGAGCCAAACAACCGCTCGCGTCTCGTCGCATCCCACAACCCGCTGGCCGCTGACGACGCCAGGATCGACACGCGCGGGTCTGAGGCCCCAACCGCCATGGCCACTGCCGCTCGCGTGCGCGTCGAGAGGCTCGCTGCCGGATCGCGGATCACCTCTCGTAATAGATCGGCAGCTGTGGTGACTTGATAGCGACGGATCAGTTGGGCAATGGCGGCGAAGGACTGTTTATCGGAGCGGGGATTGAGGTCGACTATTGAGAACCGCCCGACCGCCAGCCAAGCAAACGCTCCCCGGTCGTCACCGTCGATGATCTCAATGAACCCGCGCCGCCCCTTCAGGTCATCGAGCTTCCACTCGATGCGCTGCGCCAAGTCGTTCCGCGGCGGAAGCGTTTCCCGCAGCACCTCGTTCGTCACGGCATCGCGCAGACGCACCCTATTATTGGGCGGGGCAGGGCGGTCGGGATGGTCGTTGTGACCGGCCATGAAGAAGCTGAGAGTCTCCGGCAGGTCGAACGCATCGGACTGGAGGACACCGGTCTTCTGCTCACCGCGCGGTAGGCTGCCGAAGAACGGGCTGGCCGTGTCGCCATCGGCGGACGCCCGCTGTTGGGACACGAACACCTCATCCGTGTCGAGCGTCACACCGCCCAGAGGTCGACTCAACCAGCCGAGTTGATTGCGGGGCAGCGACTTGAGCGTGGCCATGCAGACCTCGCTCACCCAGTCGCGCATGACGGCGGGCGGCTCGATGCCCCGCGCTCGCAGACCCTCATCCAGTGCAGCCAGTTCCGTCAGTGAGTCCGCCGGGTTCTGCTGCGAGCGCTCGCGGAGTTGAGTGATCCACCCCGCCAGTTTCGGCTCCGGAAGCCGCTGAGCAATGAAGGTCGCAATTCGCAGACGCTCGGCGTCATCGGCCAGCGAGGTCGTATCAATCGCCACCAGCAATTCGGCCCCCGCATCGCTGCCGGTCGCCATGATAAGCGGCAGGAACTCGGACGGATGGGCCGTGACGAGGTTCGAGACTCGGGCATCCCCGGCAGATGCGGGAGACACGAGTTGATTCCGCAATGCCATCCGCGCGACATGGATCAGGTGCGTGTCCTTGCCGTCTGCCGACTGCCAGACTTTCCAGAGTGGCTCGACATGCTCCGGGCTGGGGTGCCGCCCGAGGGCATCGGCAGCGGCGCGACGCACCATCGCATGGTCATCGGTGAGGAGCTTCAGAGCCGTCTCCGATTCAGTGGTCCGCCACCGAGTGCGTTCCGCGAGCAGTCGCGCCAGATGGGTTCTCACCACCGGTGATGGATCGCCCGTCAGTTGGTCTTGGAGGGAATCGTCGAGCCCCCCCGACCGTTCCAAAACCCACATCCCACACGCCCGCAGTTCCGGGGACTCGGACTTCTTCATCGCGGCTTGGACTGGCCCGATGACCTCACTGAACAACCGGAAGCGATCGGTGATCTCGTTGGTGGCCAGCGTACGGACAGTGATGTTCGGGTTGGCCAGTGAGTCGATGAGTGCGGGCAGTTTGGCTGTCCGAAGGTTCACTGGGGGGAGCGGCGTGGCTCCCTCACCCGTGTAGACCACGCGCCAGATGCGGCCCTTGAGCCGGTCACGGCGCGGGTTGTTGAGCGGCACTTCATAGTGGCCGATCACCGCGTTGTAGAAGTCGGCCACGTACAGCGCCCCGTCCGGTCCCAGCTTCACATCGACCGGGCGGAACCAGCCGTCATCACAGGTGATGAAGTCGGGCTGGGTGTCGACCAGCAGCGTCGACCCGTGAGCGATCAGCTTGTCACGGTGGACCTGGCCGTTGACCGGATTGCACAGGTAGATGCACTCCTGGAACTCCTTCGGGAACTGCGGAGCCTGATACCACGCGACCCCACAGATGCCCGTCGAACCGTGGCTGTGGTTGATCATGTCGGGGCCGTAGCCCAGTCCATCGTGTGGCTTCCCAAAGCTGGAGTAGTACGCCCCGCGCAGCAGCCCAGTGATCGGCATCGAGTGGCAATCCGCGTTGTAGGCATTGCCCCAGTGGTCGAAGCAGAGGCCGAACGGATTGACCTGGCCCCAGGTGTACTGCTCGATCACGGACCCATCGGCCTTGAATCGAAACGTATTGCCGGAATTGAGCGTCAGCGACTGTCCGTCGCGTCCCTTGATATGGGAGGTGTTGCGAAACCCGTGGCAGGCATACACCCAGCCATCGACCCACCGCGTGAATGAGCTGGCCATGCCGTGCGTGTCGAGGTTGCCGAACTTGCCGTAGAGCACTTCGTTCTCGTCCGCGACGCCATCCCCGTTGCGGTCGTAGTACCGCACGATGTTCGGGATGCTATAGACAATGGCCCCATCGACAGTCGGCAACTGACCAATCGGAATGTTGAGCCCGCCGACGAAGACGCTGACCTGCGCGGGCTTGCCGTCCGGGCCGATCCCCTCGATCACGGTCAGGCGGTCACGAGCCTGGGGGGAGGACGGCCCGGCGAACCGCTCCTCGCGCGGCTCGACGCCGTCGCCCTCCACGGGGTAAGGGTACTCGAGCGTACTCGTCACCCACAGCCGACCCGCGGCATCGAAGTTCATGTTCATCGGCTGGCCAATCTCGGGATCGGCGACGATGAGTTGGATCTCGAAACCCGGCGGCAGGTGGAACAGCCGCTTTTGCTGTTCGGGTGTGAGCGGGTCAGTCTCAACGACGAGCGGGGTGGCCTGAGCGATTCCGGCCAGAAGACAGAGGCCGAGCGCCCACACGGTCCGGGTCCACGAATGAATCACTGCATCACTCCTGCTCTGCGTCACTGAAGTCGGCCTACGAAACCGCAGGGTAACAGGCAGCGGAGAGTCGGTCGACTGGAGCGACTTGCACCCAAAGATGTCGGACGACTTCTGCTCCCTCTGGCGGCACGCTATCTTCTTCCCATTCAGTTCGTGACTCGGATCGTCGGGATGGTGATGTCGATCCAGATGTTGGCAGAGTTGGTCGACCGCTTACGGGGCATCAATGCGTTTTCAGCTGTGACTCGGGCGATGCAGGCCGGGCAGAGCGGGACGATCGATGGCGCGTGGGGGTCGAGTTGCGCGCTGGCGACGGCGGCGGTGGTTAAGGAGGCACCGGGGCAGGTGTTGATTGTTCTGCCTCGGATCAGTGATGTGGATGACTTCGCTGCCGACCTGCTGCCATTTCTCGATCCGCCGCCGGTGGTGTTCCCGGCTTGGGAGTCGCTGCCGAAAGATCGCTCCGTCGCCGACCCGATCTATGGAGCGCGGCTGCGGATGTTGCAGGAGTTGGAGGGGCCGACTCCGCCGAAGGTGATCGTGGCCAGTCTGGCGGCGCTGCTGCATCCCGTGCCATCACGGAAGACGTTGACCGCCGGGACGCGGACGATTCGGGTCGGCGAGACGCTGGCCACGGAAGAATTCCTAGGCTGGTTGGTCGAGCGCGGCTTCGAGCGAACGCCGACGATTGAACGGGCGGGGGAGTTCTCGATCCACGGCGGGATCATCGATATCTTTGCCCCCGAGGCGATCGACCCGGTGCGGATTGAACTGTTCGGGGATGAGGTCGACTCGATCCGGACGTTTGATGTCGAGACGCAGCGGAAGGTCGATACGCTGGCCGAGACGACGATCACGGCGATTGGTCGTGGGATAGGCTTCCAGCCTGTCAACACCGAGAAGAAAGACAGGCTGGAAGCCTATCCCACGGAAGACGACGGCGAGTGCTTCGTCGACCGACTCTCGTCGAACTGCTGGGTCGTGCTCTCGGAGCTGAGCGACCTCGTCGAGGAGGGGAGGCATTACCTGCAACGGCTCGACGAACCGGCGGGGTTGTATCGCGTCGAAACGGTCCTGGCCCGGACGACACAGCATCCTTCGGTGACGCTATCGGCCCTGATGGGAGCCAGTGCGGAGACGACGTGTCATCTGCAAGTTGAGTCGCTCGAACGTCTCGCCGGACCGAAGTCGGAAGTGCTGAAGGAACTGGCCGGGATCGTCGGGCGGGATGAGCAGGTTGTCATCGCCTGTCACAACGAGGGGGAACGCCAGCGGCTGCGGGAACTCTTGGAGCAGAGTGTTCCGGAGTTGGTGCCGCGCGTATCGCTGTGCCTCGGTTCGGTGACGCACGGGTACCGACTGGTGGCCGAACAAGTGGTCGTCATCAGCGACAACGAGCTGTTCGACCGCGTCGAGATCCGGCGCACAGCCGCCCGCAAGCGGCGGCTCGAATCGCGAGCGATCGACAGCTTTCTGGACCTCAAGGAGGGCGACCTGATCGTCCATATCTCGCACGGGATCGGGCGGTTTCGCGGGATGCAGGTGCTGGATCGGGAGGGGGGCCAGGAGGAGCATCTCGTCCTGGAGTTCCGCGACGGGGTGAAGATCTTCGTCCCCGCGTCGTTAATTAACCTCGTGCAGAAGTATGTCGGGGCCACCAAGAGCAGCCCGGTCCTCTCCAAGGTCGGCGGGACCGCGTGGGCATCGAGCAAGAAGAAAGTCGCCGCGGCTGTCGCCGATATGGCCAGCGACATGCTGCGGTTGCAGGCCCAGCGCGAGATGATCCCCGGCATCGCCTGCCCGCCGGATACGCGGATGCAGCAGGAGTTCGAGGCGGCGTTCCCGTACACCGAGACCGATGACCAGGTGCGGGCCATTGAGGACTCGAAGATCGACCTCGAAAAGCCTCGCCCGATGGACCGGCTGATCTGCGGCGATGTCGGGTTCGGTAAGACCGAGGTCGCGATCCGGGCGGCGTTCAAGGTCGTCGACGCTGGGCGACAGGTGGCGATCCTCGTCCCCACGACCGTCCTGGCCGAGCAGCACTACCGGACCTTCTGTAATCGATTCGCGGAGTTCCCGATCTCGGTCGAGGTCCTCTCGCGGTTCCGCACCAAGAGCGAGCAGAAAGAGATCCTGCTGAAGATGGAGGCCGGGACCGTCGACATCGTGATCGGCACTCATCGTCTGGTCCAACCGGACGTGCGGTTCAAGGATCTCGGCTTACTCGTGATCGACGAGGAGCAGCGGTTCGGTGTCTCGCATAAGGAGATGCTGAAGCGGCTGCGACTGGCGGTCGATGTGATGACGCTGAGCGCGACGCCGATCCCGCGCACACTGCATTTGTCGCTACTCGGGATTCGGGATATCTCGAACCTGACCACACCGCCTCAGGACCGGATGGCGATCGAGACGCGGATCGTGCGCTGGGATGACCAGCTCATCAAGCAGGCGGTGATGCGCGAGCTGAATCGCGGGGGGCAGGTGTAC
>JAYTWO010000649.1:0-2675 GCA_043743415.1 Planctomycetota bacterium | reverse complement strand
AGGGGGAGCCGCAGATAAACCCAGATGAACGCAGATGAAGAGGCTCAACTACGAGAGGACATCGCCCCGATCCCTCTCTGATCTGCGTTCATCTGTGTTCATCTGCGGCTCATCACCTCCCAGTTTTCTGATGGCCCAGTCACGGCCATCCGCCTGCACAGAGTGCCAGAATCGAATCGGCCTGCCGCCTCAGTGACGTGTTTTTGCAACGACCTACTTTTCTGATGCACACACAGTTGTCAGTGATCAGCGGTCAGCGATCAGCCATCACCCCTCTGGCTGATGGCTGACCGCTGATGGCTGACCGCTCTCTCGTTTGTCTCTAAATCCCATACCGTGTAAAAGATTCGCAACGATGTCACCGCATCCCACGTCCATGCGGATGCGGGAATATGTCGTTCTCGGCACGCATGTTGCCTGTCAAATGATTGTCCACCTTGTGCAACTGCCAATTTGGCTGTGTTGGAGATGCGCCCTATGAGTTCCGAACCGACTGCCATGATTGAGGCCCGGGGTCTCAGTAAGTTTTATGGCAACTTTGCGGCCACGCGGGAGGTGACGTTCTCCATTCCGCAGGGGCAGGTGGCTGCCTTTCTGGGGCCCAACGGGGCTGGGAAGTCGACCACGATGAAGCTCCTGACCGGGTTTCTGGCCCCCAGTGAGGGGAGTGCCATTATCGGCGGGCACAACGTCTCCTCCGACCGACTGGCGGCTGCGGAGTTGGTGGGGTATCTGCCGGAAAACGGCCCGCTCTACCCGGAGATGACGCCCAAGGGACTCCTGCGGTATTGTGGTGCAGCACGGGGGATGTCGGCGGGTCTGCTGGCCGAGCGGCTCGATTTTGTCGCCGCCAAGTGTTCGCTGTCCGAGGTGTGGGGCAAGCCGATCAGCAAGCTCTCCCGCGGGTACAAGCAGCGTGTCGGCATGGCGCAGGCCCTGCTCCATGACCCCAAAGTGCTGATCCTCGACGAACCGACGAGCGGCCTCGACCCGAACCAGACGTTCCAGGTCCGCGACCTCATTTTGAGCCTCGCCAAGACCAAGACGATCCTGCTCTCGACCCACATCCTGACCGAGGTCAAAGCGGTCTGTACCCGCGTACTCCTCATCAACAAGGGCCGCCTGATCCTCGATGGCAACGTCGCAGAGATGGAAGGCCAGGAACACAACATGGAACACAACATGGAACACCACTTCCGGGCACTTACCGGTGGTGTGACCTGAGCGGCTCCGACACCGCGAAACGCAGCATGATGTTGTCCCCGCAGGCGTGGGGGACCGGCAACACAGACGAGGTTCAGAGCAGTCTGACCTCTTCGCAGACAACGGACGATCACGATGCGGCTCCATGTCATTCTCGCAGTTCTCAAGCGGAACGTCGCCAGCTACTTCACGGGCGTGTTGGGCTATCTGTTCATCACGGCGTTTGTGGCCCTGGCGGTGGCGCTGGCCTTTGACGGCCGGTTCTTCACGAACAACGATTGCTCGCTCGACCGGTTGAGCGAGAACTACCACTGGCTGCTGCTGTTCATCGTCCCGGCGATCACGATGGCAGCTTGGGCCGAGGAGCGTCGGCAAGGCACGGACGAGCTGTTGTTTACGCTGCCCGCGCGGGACTTTGAGATCCTGATCGGCAAGTACGGGGCGGTGCTGGCGGTCTATACGGTGGCCCTGTTCTTCACGTTCCCGCTGATCATTGCGTTGGAGGTGTTGGGGCAGCCCGACTATGGAGCGCTCATCGCCACCTATGTCGGGTACTGGCTCTCGGGCGCGGCGATGCTGGCGGTCGGGATGTTTGCCAGCTCGCTGACGAACTCCTCGACGGTGGCGTTTGTCCTGGCGGCGATCATGTGTGCGTTGTTCGTGTTCATCGATCAACTGGTCGCGCTGCGGTCCTGGCTGGAGGCGGCGGGGATTCGCGAGCCGCTGGGGGTCTCGGGCTACCTGCACCAATTCTCCACCGGGGTGATCCCCTGGGGAGGCGCGGTGTACTTTGGAGCGATCACAGGTCTGTTCCTGTACCTGAATGCGGTGATGATCGCTCGTCGCCATTGGCAGGGTTCCCCCGAGGGCACCAGCCTGGGTTTGCAGTATTTTGTCCGGGCTCTGTCGATCGCCATCGTGGTGGTGAGTCTGTCGTATGCCACTTCGGTCATTGGAAGTCGGATCGACCTGACGAAGGGCGGGCTGTTCTCGCTGTCGCCGGTCTCACGGAAGGTGATTAAGGGCCTCGACGCCAGGCGGCCCGTGACCCTGACCGCTTATCTCTCGGAAGATGTGCCGAAGGAATACCTGCCGATTCAGAAGAAGCTCAAGGGCTTGCTGCGGCAGTTCGACAAGATCGGCGGTGCCAATGTGGACGTTCGCATCGTCTCGGTCGATCCGCTGAGCAAGGAGGCCGAAGAAGCCTCGCAGTGGGGGATTCAAGCCCGCCCGGCTCAGTCCGAACGGGATGGCCGGTTCTCCGTGGAGGAGGTGTTCCTCGGCGTGGTGGCCAGCAGCGGGTTCGATCAGGTCGTGATCCCCTACTTCGAAAAGGGGACACCGGTGGAATTTGAACTCACCCGCGCCATCGGCACCGTGGCTCGCGAGAAGCGGCTGACCGTGGGGATTCTGACGACCGATGCCAAGGTCTTCGGCGGCATGAACATGCAGACGTTCCAGCCCGACCCGGA
>JAYTWO010000648.1:0-15861 GCA_043743415.1 Planctomycetota bacterium | reverse complement strand
CTGGTCGCATTTCTTGCGGCGAGACGGCCTGGAAAGTCCGTCTTACGGAGAGACTATGACCGACCGCTCGCTTTAATGGTGTGGAAGCTGGCGTTGTCGTAGATCACGTGGACGACTTGGTAGTGCTTCAGAGCACGATCTAATTCGTCCAAGTGCGAGATGAACAGTTTCCGTTGCGGCCTTTTCCGAAGGTGCTAAACACGCGTTTCGAACGCCAGTCGAGGCTGCCCGAGAGGTATCGTTTGACGTTGTTGCCCGGGGTGACGATCTCGCGCTGCTCGCCTTTAGGTTGCCAGCACGAGCCGATCTCGGGGTTCAGATTCAGGTCGACCTCATCTTGAAACACAGCTGTCTCGGTGGCGGGCAGGTGCTTCAGAAGTCGCTTGAGTCGCTGGAGAATCCCTCGCTTCTGCGGATCACTCGGCCCCACCACCGGGCGCGGACGACGCCACGCCAGACCCGCCCGATGCAGCCACCGCCGCACCGTTTCGCGACTCCACTTGACTCCGGTCATCGACTTCATCTGCTTCGAGAGCAGGTCGCACGTCCACCCCGTTCGCAGGTACCCAAACATGTCCGGCGTACACTTATTAGTTAACCATTTGAGGAACGCTCCCACACACCCGCCGTCGTCCGCCCGCTGTCCGCGACGCTCGGCCAAGACTTGGTTCGCACCGCCCTCGATGTGCCAGGTCTTCGCTCGCGAGATCGTCGCCGAACTGCACGCGAGTGCCTTTATAATCACCGCCCAGGTGATGCCCTCGGACAGCAATAATATATCCATCGCCCGCGTCACCCGCTGATCCCCCTTGACCACCGCAAGATACCGCCGCTGGCGATCCGCCTTCGAAATCCGCACACTGCCATCCACGGCCAAGTCCTCGCAGGTCCAGGTTCCGTCAGAACGAACCCGTATCGCAAGACTCGGCCTGCCGATTTACACAGAGGACTTGCCTTTCGATTGGGTGGGGAGGCATTTGGCACGGCTGCGCCCTCCCTGAATCGTTTGCGCCAATCACTTCACAATCCCCTTGTGACCATTTTCGCAGAACTGCGGGGTGAAATGCAAAACTTTAGTTACAAGTGGCTACACAGAGCAGGCACACATTGGTAATCCCTCTTATTCCTGCGTCGCCCAGACTCCCAAGGCTGCGTCAGGGGTGCCCCGCCGTGAGCCGGGATCTCTTCCATCCCAATTTGGGTACATGCCGTATCAGAGTTGCCTAAAGTGCAGTTAGAACGCGGGCATCACCTGGCCATCATTTCGGCAGCCGAGCATTTGGTAGAGGCCGTTCGGTTGCAGTGGGTCATCGGTCGGCTGGGAGTCGATGGTGTCCTCGATCCAGCGGACCGAACCATCGCACAACAAGATGTGCAGGCCCCCTTTGTGCTGGCTGGAGAACGAGGTCAGCCCGGCATTCGGGCGGGAGAGATGGCTGGTGTCGGTCAGGGCGTCATTCTCGTGCGTGGCCGAAGTGATCCCCGGCCAGATGCCCCCCAGACTCGTCAGGCCCCGTTCACTGACCATGATCGTGTTCGATGTTCCATCCGTGATGTCTCGAATGCCGATCTTCGAGTTGGGTCCAAATATCCCTGACCGCGTTTTGTTGTCATGCGGCGAGACGATCTGACCCGGCCAGTAATCGGTGACGATCCCCGCAGCGAGTCGTGGGAAGGGGCGATGCCCGGCGTTCCCGGAGTAGTTGCTGGTCGGCCAACCTCCCCGTTTCTCGTTGAGATTCGGTAGTGCATCTGCCGGGCAGCGGTAAGCGGGGACGAGAGTCATGAGGGCCGTCTTCTGATCGGACTGCGGATTCACATCCATGAAACTGCCCGCATTGAAATTCAACTGGTTATAGAGCGGTGCCTGGTCCGCGAAGGGCAGAATTGAAGCCATCCAGCCAAATCCACGCTGCGACGGAGAGTCCCAGTTCCGCACAACATACCCCGGCGGAAACGTGCCAAAAACGTCATGGTAGTTATGCAGTGCCAACCCCAGCATTTTGAGATTGTTCTTGCACTGCGTCCGCTGGGCAGCTTCGCGAAACTGCATGACCGCCGGCGCGGCATTGGCCGCGAGCAACAGCCCCATCGCCGCTGCGACGAGCAGTTCGATGCGGGTGAAACCGGGGCGGGACTGTGTTGGATGGTGTGACATTTCAAACTCCCACGCTGCAGAAGAAATGGTCGAGAGGTTGGTTTCCCTGAAACGGGATTGGACGCTACAGGTTCAGAAGTCTGACGACTTCTGCTACGGGAGTTCCACCAGCCGCCAGTGCTCGCGAATCCGTTCGAACTTCAGGATCGGCTCGAAGGCGGCGGGCTGGGACTGCATCTTGTCGGCCCGTGCAGCGAGCTGGTCGATCTGGGCCTGAGCCTCGGTCGTCTGGTCGAAGAACCGCCAGGAGCCCCCGACCTTCTGGAATCGCACTTCGCGCTGGACATCGTTCTTGTCCCGAGGGGGCACGGTGGCTTTGATGAGATTGCCCTCCACCTTGAGGGGCAGTTTGGCGATCACCTCCAGGTCGGCAATCATCGCCACTGCCAGCGTGGGATGCTCCTTAAACACCAGAGCGGTTTCCGCGACCAGCTCGTTGGAGGTCAGCCGACTCACTTCCGATACCGGGAGCATCTGCTGAATGAAGACTTCATACTTCTTGGCCTTGAGGTCAGCAATCGCCAGCGGCAGAGCCTGCTTCAGTTCGCCAGGGTAGCCCTTCACCGGGGCGTCTGTGGTGACAGATGCCGCAGCTGGCACCGGGACCTCTGCAGCTCCCTCGACGGGCATGAACACGACATCGTTGTTGTTCCCCTCGATGAGGCCGGTCTGGCATTGGGTCAGCTTCGACTCAAACCGCTTCAGCACGGATTTCGTCCGCCTCAAATCGTTGGCGGTCTTGGTCAGGCTATCCCGCTTTCTCAGCCCTCTCGCCATCTCGATGGGGTAGTAGTCCTCAATGAAATCTTCGAGCTTGTCGTCCTTCAGCAGCGACAAGGCATGCTCGAGATCCTTGAGGAGTATTGCTTTGTAGACCTGGTCGGGGCCAACGACAGGCATCGCGTCCGCATTGGCGAGCGGAGGCTTTTTCGGAGCGACGGGCACCTGGAAGTAGCCGAGGTCGTCAGCCGCCATGTCGGCGCTTCCGAACACCGCCCTTGACGGCAGGGACCACCACCAGACACCGCTCGCCAGGCCGACGAGCACCATCGCGATGCCGCTCGCTCGTTTCATCCAAACGGTGACCGGCTGGATGCTTCGTAGACATTCACAATCCACCATGAGAGAACTCCCGATGTTTTAGTTCTTGTCGCAGGCTATTGAGTGAGGTGTATTCGATTGAAATTGAGATGACAATCGTTCGCCGTTCGATGATCCGATGGCCCGGAGGGGACGCCGACACGTCATTGATGGGCCACGCTGCCGATCACAGGGCTGCAATCCCTCCAGGAGGGAGCGGGCTGGATGCGAGATCGTGGGGAGCCGGGTGGCAACCTGCCCTTCCTGCGAAGACTCAGAGCGTGCCACTCGCGCTGGCTCTGTTCTGGCTGACTGCCGACACGCGGCCCCGACTGAGCCGTAGCTGCCCCTCGCCAGAGGGCGGGCTCGCGAGCCAGTTCGCCCACGTTCTGGCGAAACGTGGCTACGTCAGAATGTCTCACTTCTGCCCGCGAGAAGTATAAATGCTGACCGCTTCCGGCTATCCACCAGTCTGCCCGCCGTTTACCATCTCCCCAGCGATCGCGACTGTTGGTGTTCGTCCTCCGGTGGAATGGCTGCCCGCGCAGCTGGTGACTCTCATGACTCCCAAGGAAGTTTTGGCTCTGTGTCGGCGTGCGGAAATCAAGGTGGTGGACCTGCGGTTCATGGACTTTCCGGGCACGCAAAAACACTTCACGATCCCGGTCAAGGCCCTGACCGAAGACAGCTTTACAGACGGCTTCACGATCGATGGCTCGTCGATTCGCGGCTGGCAGTCGATCAACGAGAGCGACATGCTGGTGATCCCCCAGCCGGAGACGGTGACGGTCGACCCGTTCCTGACCCACACGCTGTCGATGACCTGCAACATCCACGATCCGGTGACGGGCGAGAGCTACGCCAAAGACCCGCGGAATGTGGCTCTGAAGGCCGAGCGGTATATGCAATCGACGGGGATCGCGGATGTCGCGAGCTTCGGGACGGCGGCGGAGTTCTTTGTGTTCGACCAGGCGCGGTTCGACCAGAACTCGCATGAGGGGTACTACCACCTCGACAGCGGCGAAGGCGAATGGTCGCGTGGGCAGGCCGGGACCAGCGCCAACGCTGGCTACAAGGTCCGCCATCGCGAGGGATATTTCCAAACCCCGCCGGGTGACACGCTGCAAGACCTCCGCACGGACATCATGCTCAAGCTGCAAGAGTGCGGCGTCGAGGTCAGCGGGCAGCATCACGGGTCGGCCTCGGGCGGGCAGTGTGGGATTGAACTCGCGCATGGTCCGCTGCTGAAGATCGCCGACGCCCTGCTCCAGTACCGGTACGTGGTGAAGAACGTGGCAGCTCGGCATGGGAAGTCGGCGACGTTCATGCCCAAGCCGCTCTGGAACGACCACGGCTCGGGGCTGCATTTGCATCTGTCGCTGTGGAAGGCCGCCCAGCCGCTGTTTGCGGGGAACGGGTACGGCGGGCTGAGCGACCTGGCACTGCACGCCCTGGCCGGTGTGCTGCACCATGCGAAGGCACTGATGGCCTTCTGTTGCCCGACGACCAACAGCTACAAGCGGCTGGTCCCCGGGTTCGAGGCTCCGATCAACCTGACCTACAGCTTCCGCAACCGCTCGGCGGCGATCCGGATTCCGGTCCACAACTCGCGGCCCGCCAGCAAGCGGTTCGAGTTCCGCTGCCCCGATGCTTCGGCGAATCCGTACCTGGCGATGTCGGCCACGCTGATGGCCGCGATCGATGGGATTCAGCGAAGGCTGGAACCGGGCCAGCCGCTCGACAAGGACATCTACGGGTTGTCGCCCGAGGAGTTGAAGGGGTACGCCAGCGTGCCGACCTCGCTGGAGGAGTCGCTGGCGGCCTTGAAGGCCGACAACGAGTTCCTGCAGCGGGGCGATGTCTTTACGGAAGACGTGATTGACGCGTGGATCGCCTACAAGCAAACCCAAGAGGTCCAAGCCCTCCGCGAACGCCCCCACCCGTGGGAGTTTGCGATGTACTATGACATTTGAGCCATTCGGTCGGACGCAGCAGACTGCCCATCGAGCTGTTACAGCGGGAGATAGAATATCTGATTTCGGATTTCTCCTTCCGAGAGCAGATGGCAGATCAGATCCAGATCTCGTATTGCCTGGCCAATGGTGACTTGCAGTTGATGCGCGTACACGATTCCATGGAACTCCGTGCTGGACGACTGCCAAGCTCGACCGATGGCGAGAAAGTCGCGATCACGGGTGAACACGACCCGTCGCAACTCTTTCGCACGGGCCAGTATCACATCGTCATCCGCCTCAGCAAGCTCGTCATCAAATGCCGTCAGGACATCGACCCCTCGTTCCCGCATCGCCACACTAATACTCCCGGCAACATGCTGGTCCATATACAGAGACAGCATCACGGACCTCGCTTCAGAAGCCTCAGCTTCGTCTGGAGGGCCGAGTTCTGAAACCTCTCACGCCACGCATCGACTTCACGTAACTGCTCGTCGATCTGCCGGTCGCAATCCGCCTGATTTTCGTAGTAGTAGCCTAAAGACGCGTGAATGTGCGTGAGCAAGAGGTGGGGATACTCGCGGTGAATCTCCTCGGCGTCCCAGCCATTCGCCAAGTGATCGAGGACCACTTCCAGGACCTTCGTCCGCGTTCCCGCTACGTGGGGAACCCCCTGTGAGTCGAAGTCAATGAATGGCCAAAGTGTCATCGGCATGGGAAATCCTGAATTGAACTCTCTCTTAATGATACCGCTCGGGAGGCACACACGTCGAGGACATCCCTTGAACGGCAGGCACAAATCGCGGGGACACATTCGCCCCAGCGCACTAGACCACGAGTGACGGTATCATACCCTGCACCAGCCCGTGCAATCGAATGCCCGGGCCCTCCGTCATCTGCTGGTCCTCTGATGATTCGTCAACCGCTGCGATTGGTCATCGTCACCCGTGACGACTCCGAACGAGTTCAGTCGGCTTGGACCTTGCTCGAGGAGTTCCTCCGGCATCGCCCCACGATTGAGATCGCCGAAGTCATCATCGGCGAGGAGATCGGCCCACCGACGCAGCCCGCTGACTTGGCCATCGTCCTCGGCGGCGATGGGGCGATCCTGCGGGCCTGCCGGGGATTTGGGGCTCAGCAGTTGCCGATTATTGGGATCAATCTCGGGCGCTTGGGGTTCCTGGCCGACCTGTCCCCGGATGAGTTTCGGGACCAGATTCACCGGCTGGAATCGCGGGACTACCAAGTGGTCCATCACTTGATGCTGGAGTGCGAGCATCGGCGGGCCGATGGCTCATCCAAAAAATATCTGGGGCTCAACGAGGCTGCCATCCTCTCGGCGGGGTCGCTCTCAATGATCGATGTCGAACTCTCCATTGGCGGGGTTCACGTGACCACGTACAGCGCCGATGGTCTCATCATTAGCACCCCCGTCGGCTCCACCGCGCACAGCCTCTCCGCCGGTGGGCCGATCCTGCAACAGAGCCTGCAAGCGTTCGTCATCACTCCCATCTCGCCACACACGCTGACCAATCGCCCGCTCGTGGACCGGGCTGACCTGGAGTACCGTTTGACACTGCCGCGCGTCCCCGAGGGGGCGATGCTGACCGTGGATGGCCAGATCCGCGAGCCGCTGCGCCCCGGCGACGAGATCATCGTCCGCCGCGCCGCCGTCACCTTTCAACTCGCCCGCCTCAACGGCCACAGCTACTACAAGACCCTCAACCAGAAACTCGGCTGGGGTGGCCAGCCGCGGTATCAGCGGCAGCCATGAGGTGTGATGAGGATTGGCTGAGGCAGGAGCAGGCACCGCTCCCGGTTCTCATTCCAGGTGCTCTCAGAATTCGGCTGATGGCGTGTACTTCATCGGACGCTCATGAACAACTGACCAGCCAGACTTCCTCCCGGAACGGTCGACTTTCCCTCCGTGCCACGTTACGGTGTAGGGCTTCCAGTGGATCGGGGTCGAGTGAGGTCGTGTTCATGTCGCAGCAGCGAGTTCGAATCGGCATCGTGGGTGCCGGAGCGAACACCCGTGTTCGCCACATTCCGGGGTTCCGAGCCTTAGAGGGCGTGGAGCTGGTCTCGGTGGCGAATCGCACCCCCGCGTCGTCAGAGCGGGTGGCGAAAGAGTTCGGCATCCCCCAGGTCTTCGAGCGCTGGCAAGACTTGGTCGCCTCGCCCGACATTGATGCCGTGATGATCGGCACATGGCCCAACATGCACTGCGAGGTGACCTGCGCTGCCCTGGCCGCCGGGAAACACGTCCTGTGCGAGGCCCGCATGGCCCGCGACCTCGCCGAAGCCCGGCAGATGCTCGCCGCAGCTGAGGCTCATCCCCAGTTGACCTCGCAGATTGTTCCCAGTCCGTTCGGGCTGGAGGTCAGGGCCAAGGTGCAGAAGCTCCTCGCCGACAACTTTATCGGCCAGCTCAGAGAGTACGTGGTCATTGGGGCCGACGATCAGTTCTGGGATTACTCGCGACCGATCCACTGGCGGCAGGACTCGAACCTCAGCGGGAAGAATGTTCTGACGCTGGGGATCATGCACGAGACTCTGACCCGCTGGATTCCGGCCCCGACGCGAGTCTTCGCCCAGGCGGCGGTGTTCGAGACTGAGCGACCCGACCCGGCAGCGAACGGCTATCGCAACTGCACCGTCCCCGACAGTGTGCAGATTTTGACGCAGACCGAAGCTGGCGCGCGGGGGATTTACCACCTGAGCGGGACGACGCTGTTCGGGCCGGGGAAACAGATCCACCTGTACGGCAGCCGGGGCACACTCAAGGTCATCTTCGGTGGTCCCAGGGAGCAGGTCTTCGCGGGCTACCACAGCCACAGCGAACTCAAGGAACTCGACCTGGCCCCGGAGACGCGCGGCGGCTGGCGGGTCGAGGCGGAGTTCATCGGAGCCATTCGCGGCGAGGAGCCGGTGCAGTACACGACCTTTGCCGACGCGGTGCGGTACATGGAGTTCACCGAGGCAGTGTCGCAGAGTCTCGATCAACAACTGCCGGTCAACCTGCCGCTGGTGTGAACTTGTGATTGCCTCGCTGTGTCACAAGGCGAGCGGTCGATGAGAATATACCGATCAGCCGGAACGCGCTAGCGTCCGGTTTCAACCGTGGGCTAGCGCCCTGCGGCTGATGACTGGTAATTCATCTCATGCCGCTCGCCCAACTGCGATCCGAACGCCCAGGGGTTGCAACCCCCGGGCGTTGTGCGCCCCACTGTTCTACTCCGATTCTGGCTGAATGCTGATCGCTGACGGCTGATGGCTCTCACCCCCATGCTGCACATCGTCGATTACGGAATGGGCAATCTCCGCAGCGTCCAGAAGGCGTTTGAGCATCTGGGCGTTGAGGCTGTCATCACGACCAACCCTCGCGATTTGGTTGACGCGGACCGCGTGATTCTGCCGGGAGTGGGGGCCTTTCGCGATGCGATTGCGGAACTCAAGCGGCTCGACTTCGTGCCCGCGATCCGCGATGTCGTGGCCAGCGGGACACCGTTCCTGGGGATTTGCCTGGGACTCCAGTTGCTCTTCGATGTGAGTTACGAGGACGGCGAACACGAGGGACTCGGCATCGTCCCCGGCAAAGTCATCCGCTTCGCCCCCCAGCCCGACCTCAAGGTGCCACACATGGGCTGGAACTCGCTGACATTCCAGCAGCAGCACTCGATCCTGAAGGACATCGCCCCCGGCTCGCACGTCTACTTCGTCCACAGCTACCACGTCGTCCCGACCGACCCCAGTGTCATTGCCGCCACCAGCGACCACGGCGGCCCGTTCGTGGCCATGATCGCGAAGGGCAACCTGACTGCGACCCAGTTCCACCCCGAAAAGAGCCAGAAGGTTGGGTTACAACTGCTGAAGAACTTCGCGGGCTTGGCCGAGTAGCTACGTTCGCCAGAACGTGGGCTTCTGGAACCAGCCCGTCCTGGCCGAGGTGTTGGGCCAAGGCAAAATCGGTCTCAATTCGACCACCTTCTGACGCAAGTCGTTCCCAAGAGTCGAACGATGCAATCACCCGACGAAATCTTCGATGTCTGCGATGCCGAAGACCGCGTCATCGGCCAAGCCCGCCGCGCGGATATGCATGCTCAGAACCTGCTGCACCGGGCCGTGCATGTGTGGGTGTTGCGGTCGGATGGCCGACTCGTGGCTCAGCGTCGGTCGGCCAGCAAAGACCAATACCCGAATGCCCTGACCTCATCGGCCTCGGGGCATCTCGACAGCGGCGAAGACTATTTATCAGCTGCGGTCCGGGAGCTGGGAGAAGAGCTGGGAGTCAGCGAGGTCGAGCTGAAGTTCGCGGTCAAACTCCCGGCCAGTCCCGATACGGCGTACGAGCACACGGTGCTGTACATGACCACGACCGACGCTCCATTGACGCCCGATGTCGGAGAGGTCGCGGGTCTGGAGGAGTACACGAAGGACGAACTCGCGCGGGAACTCTCGCTCCCCGGCGACAATCTTTCGCCGCCGTTTCGCCAGTTACTGGAGTGGTGGATGACGGTCAATCGGTCATAGATTGTCGAAGTTGACCGGCTGGAAGCCTGTCCCACGATCAGGCAAAACCGGGCTGTCCGCTCTCGTCGGGCCTTGATCGCAAGACACACGTGAGGCAGACACAGGCTCGGCCTCGTGCCCCCACGGGAACCTGCCGCAGCAACTCCGGTGAGAATGTTTCCGTGACGCACCAGCAGTTCAATGACTCCGAGCCACCACTCCGCGCGTCGGTGACTGGCCGCTCACGGGCACACTGATTCGGCTGTCCGCACAGCGGACAGAGATCCGCACACACGGTCACGCGCTGGTGATGCTCCATCGCAGATACGCCTCAATGTACGGGTCGAGCTGACCGTCCAGCACCTCCAGCGGATTGCTGGTCTTGAGGTCGCTGCGGGTGTCCTTCACGAACTGTTCGGGTTGTAGCACGTAGTTGCGGATCGTCTGGCCGCCGAAGCCGATCTTGCACTTCTCCCCGCGCCGGGCGGCGGTACTCGCGGCCTTCTTTTCTTCGCCCAGTTGATACAGCTTGGCGATCAGCATCTTGCGTGCGGCGGCCCGGTTCTGGTGCTGGCTGCGTTCGTTCTGGCAGGTGGCGACGACGTTGGTCGGCAGGTGGGTGAGGCGGATGGCCGAACTGGTTTTGTTGACGTGCTGGCCCCCGGCTCCACTGGCGCGGTAGACATCCTCGCGAATGTCCTTGGCCCAGTCGATGTCGACAATGTTCTCGTCATCCAGGTCGGGCGTCACGTCCACGGCAGCGAACGCCGTATGCCGACGGCCTTGCGAGTCGAATGGACTGATCCGCACGAGCCGGTGATTACCGGTCTCTCCCTTGAGAAACCCAAAGGCATAATCCCCGACGAAGTGCAGCGTGGCACTGCGGATGCCCGCCTCTTCCCCCGGCGATTCGTCCAGGAGTTCGACCTTCACATCGTGGACCTCCGCCCAGCGCGAGTACATCCGCACCAGCATCTGGGCAAAGTCAGCCGAGTCGGTCCCGCCTTCACCCGCCTGCACCGTCATGTAGGCGTTGCCCGCATCTTCGGGCTTCGACATGCTCGCCTGCAGCTCGACCGCATACAGCTGCTGGCCGAGAGCGACTTCTTGTTCGCGCACGTCCGGCACGACACTGTCGTCCTCAGCGGCGAACTCCAGCAGCACCCCCAGATCGTCCGCCCCCTGCGACAAGGATCGCAACGGGTCGAGCTGTTTCACCAGCAACCGCCGCTCGTCGATGATCTTCTGCGCGGCCTCCTGGTTGTCCCACATGTTGGGAGCCGCCATCGCCTGTTCCAGCTCATTCGCTCGCTTCAATTTCCCGGCGTAGTCAAAGAGAGTCCTGGAGCTGGGCGATGCGAGCGATGAGGTTTTGGCAACTGTTGCGGAGTTCGTGGTCGAGCATGAGTCCTGTTTCCATTGAGGCGGCGACTGGTCGAATGGCCCCAGTTCCGCCACGCATGTTCACAGTATAAGTGGTGCGGCGGCTTTGAGAACCAACTGGGCAGCGGCATTCCCCGGTGGGTGCATTCGTCCATTGGCGGTCTCGCTCTGTGGACTGGAGAAAAGTGTGCGAGAGATTTCCCGATGGGGCGAGTTCGGTGGCTGAGCTAAAGTCAGTGCCATTGGAGTCGCGCCAGCGGGATTGCACCGGTTGGCCACCCCGCCTGATAAGCGGATTGTCAGGAATTCCTCTGAGTCTCCGGAAGAGACTCACTTCGATGGGCTTCCCGCAGATTCCCGAAACTGGTCGCTGCCAGTTCAGGTACACCTCCCGTATCCTGGTCCATCCGGAAGCGATCTCACGCATGGCACGTTTGTTCACACTCCTCTGCTTCGGGTTCCTGTTCTTCGCGGCCTCGTTGTCCGCAGCCGACCCAGTTCAGATTGACCCGCTGCTGCTGAAACCACTGCCGGAGGGGTTGGTGCTGCATGCCCGGATTGTGGACCCGGAGCGATTGGTGGGGCACCCGCTGATGCAGCGGATGACTCGTCTGCTGGAGACGAGTCAGGAGTGGCAGCGGGCGAACGAGGAGACAACCGGGCTGATTCAGTTCACTGAGTCGATCGGGTTCATCGACCGTCAGTTGAAGTCGGTCGGGGTCGAGGGCGGGATCAAAGCAATCTGGCAGCGGGGGGCACTCGTGGCCATTGGCGAGGGGGGCGACGATCCGCCGACGGGCGGGGTCTTCCTGGCCAAGGACGACGCAGCGGCCAAGGCGTTCACGGACATCCTGCAGCAGTGGGCCGAGACCGAACTGGGACTGAAGTACGAGCCGATTGAGATTGATGGCACGCCGGTCCTGGCTGCGGGGAATCTGCATGTGGCGGTCGTGGGGCACCGGGTCGCCTGGGCCAATCGGGCCGAGGCGATGCGGAATGTTCTCAAGCATATGCAGTCAGTTCCGACCGAGGGCGTGGCCCCGACCGACCCGACGCTGCTGGCCGACGTGCATGTCTCCTTGGCCGCAGTCCGCAAGAACCCGGACTTCGCCAAGGGGCTGGAGGTTCCGGCGAGCGACTTTGGGTTACTCACATTCTTCGGCGGCTGGACCGATCTGCTGCGAAGGCATGAGCGGCTCTCGATCGGGCTGCACGCGGGGGCGGGGGAGTCGGTGGCCTTGCGGGTCGGGTTCCGCGAATCGGCCTCGCCTCGACCGGTGGAGCTGACTCCGTTCTGGGCACACGGCGACGAGAAAATGGCCCCGCCGCTGCATCCGCCGGGGACGATCCAGTCTTTCTCGTGGTATCGCGACTACGCGGGGCTGTGGAACAACCGCCGCCAGTTGGCCCAGGCGGAGGTGGTCGACAAGGTCGAGAAGGGGGACGAAGACGCGGGAAAGCAACTCGCGGTCTTTGGCACCAGCTTCCGCCCCAGCGAACTCATCTCGCAACTCGGCCCGCACTTCCGCATCGTGTCGATCGAGCAGGCGAAGGTGCCCTATGACAAGGTGGCTGTCGAGGATGTCCTGCCCGCAGCGGCGTTCGTCGTCGACCTCCGCGACGAGGAAAAGTTTCGCAAGATGACCGATCCGTTCGTCCGACTCTTGGGCCTGATCCAAGGGGGCGAGCAGCGCGTCTTGACCGTTCGCCAGGACTACAAGTCCGCTCCATTGCTCAGCTTTGTGTTCCAGGAAACGGACGAAGAGATCCGCAAACGCCCGCGCGACCAGTACAACTTCCGCGTGACCTCTTCGATCACGCGCGGGCACCTCATCATTGGCACCACGCCGACGGTGGTGCAGGCGGTCATCGACGAACTCGACCAACCGCGCGAGGCCCCGCCCGACCCCGGAGCCTTCACCGAACGCCAACACATCAGCTTCCCGCGTCTGGCCCGCCAACTGGGCCGGGTGCAGTCGAGCGCGACCCGCAGGATCGTCCTCAGCACCGGCTGGACTGTGGAGAAAGCCGAACACGAGTACCAGGTGGCCCTCGGGTTGCTGTCGTCGCTTGGCGAAGCGAATGTGCGTCTCGGCGATGACGCGGGCGGGTTCGAAATCGAACTGGAACTCCAACCGGAATCGCCCTGAAACGCCATGCAACGCCCAGGGGTTGCAACCCCTGGGCTTTCCGCTCTGTCGCTCAACCATCAACCATTAACCCTCTCCCCATGCCTTCTGCCCAAGACCTGCTGAACTCCCTTCGCCCCGAACTCGCGTGGGAGCCGTTCACCCCGACGCGCAAGAGCCGCTGGGATGTCGCGAAGGCTGCGCACCTCTACCGCCGCGCCGCCTTCGGGGCACCCTGGGATGTCATCGAAGCGGCAGCCGCTTCGAACCCGCTGGAAGTCGTCCAGCGGTTGGTACACGGGCTCGATGGATTGCAGCGGTTCGAGAACGATGTCGAGCGGCTGACCCCCGGCACCCTCGCCAGCAACGACCGCCGCGAGTTGCAGGGGTTGTGGATGTACCGGCTGCTCAATTCGCCGCATCCGCTGCAGGAGAAGCTGACGCTGTTCTGGCACAACCACTTTGCGACCTCGCATGCCAAGGTGACATCGGGGCGGCTGATGCACCAACAGAACGAGACGCTACGGCGGTACTCGCTGGGGAGTTTCGCGGGGCTGTTGCGGGAGATGACATTCGACCCGGCGATGCTGATCTGGCTCGACTCGAACACGAACCGCAAGGGAGCCCCGAACGAGAACTACGCCCGCGAGGTGTTCGAACTGTTTTCACTCAGCCCCGGCCATTACACCGAACAGGATATTAAGGAGGCCGCCCGCGCCCTGACCGGTTGGAGTACCCAGGACGAACAGCCGTTCTTCAACCCAGCGGAGTACGATGCCTCTGCGAAGACCATCTTCGGGCAGACCGGGGCCTTCGCGGCGGGCGATGTCGTGCGACTGGCCCTCAGTCAACCGGCGTGTGCGCGGTTCATCGTCCGCAAGCTGTTTCGGGAGTTCATCAACGACAGCGCGACCCCGCCGGATGCACTGCTTGAGCCACTCGCTGCCGAGTACCGACTGCGGGACTACGACACCGGTTGGCTGGTGCAGCGGATGCTGTCGAGCTGGCTGTTCTACTCGGAGGCGGCGATTCAGCAGCGGATCAAGTCGCCTGTGGAGTACGTCGTGGGCACGGTTCGTTCACTGGGCGGCACGGTCAGTCCGCTACAGGCGGCAGAGATCTGCGGTCAATTGGGCCAGAGCCTGTACTTCCCGCCGAACGTGAAGGGCTGGGACGGCGGGCGGGAGTGGATCAGTTCGACCACGCTACTGCTGAGGCAGAACGTGGCGTTCGAGATCACGAAGGGCCGCGATGAAACCGTACGCCTCGACCCCGCGCGCTGGGCGGTGAAGTACGAGGCCCGGACCCCGGAGCAGATCGCCGATCTGTTCCTCAACATGTTCGTGCAGAAGACCAACTCCCCGGCCCGCGCGCAGATCGTGGCCCAGTTGCGAATCGAGATGGAGAGTGCGATCGATCGTCCGTTCGCTCGGCGCGAGAACCAGGCTCGGTTGGCCCGCTTGGCGGCGCATCTGGTGCTGGCACTGCCGGAGTCGCAACTGAGTTGATGCACTCACACCCCCAGCCCAGGGGTTGCAACCCCTGGGCTTTCTCCTCTCTTTCGCTCATCCCTCAACCCTCATCGATCACCTCATGTCTACTCGCCGAAACTTCCTGGCCGCCACGGCTGCCAGCCTCGCCCTGCCCTCGGTCTTCCAGCGGATGGCCCTGGCGGCTCCCGGTCTCGACCAGCGCGGGGCCAAGGACACGATCCTGGTGATCGTCCAACTGACCGGCGGCAATGATGGGTTGAACACCGTCGTACCCTATGCCGAGGCGGCGTATCAGAAGGCCCGACCGACGCTCAAGATTCCGGAAGCCTCGGTCCTCAAGCTGGAGCAGGGACTCGGCCTCGCCCCGTCCATGACCGGGTTCAGCCAGCTGTGGGAGGCGGGGCAACTCGCGGTCATTCAAGGCGTCGGCTACGCCCAGCCGAATCGCTCGCACTTCGAGTCGATGGACATCTGGCACAAGGCCACGATCAGCCCGACCGAGAAGTTCGGCTGGCTGGGACGCTGTGCCCCGGAGATCGGTGGCGCGGGGGATGGCGTCTTGAACATCGGCGATGGCGAACCGCCGCTGGCGGTGTATGGAGCCACCGGGTATGCCCCTTCCATGCGCTCGATCCAGGACTTTCAACTCAAGACCGGAGCAGGAGCTGAAGGCGATCGCCGCCGGGCTGCGGTCGAATCATTGGCCGAGAAAGCCGAGGGGAGTGACGACCTGCTGAGCTTCGTGCAGTCCTCGGCCAAGCAGTCGTTCGCTTCCGCCAAGCGCATCCGCGAAGTGGCTGCGGAGTACAAGTCGGGCGTGGACTACCCGCAAACGCCACTGGCCCAGCGACTGAAACTGATCGCCCAACTGATCGACGCCAAGCTGCCGCAGCGGGTCTACTACGTCAGCCACGACGGATTCGACACGCACGCGGCCCAGTCACTCTCGCACGGGCAACTGCTGGGGACGATGGCCTCGGCCTTGGCGTCGTTCCACGCGGACCTGAAGGAGCATGGGCATGCCGAGCGCGTGGCCGGGTTTGTGTTTTCCGAGTTCGGTCGCCGCGTCGCCGAGAACGGCTCGCAAGGCACCGACCACGGCACAGCCGCTCCGGTGTTCCTGACCGGGGCGAAGATCAAGGGGGGCCTGCACG
>JAYTWO010000647.1:0-2594 GCA_043743415.1 Planctomycetota bacterium | reverse complement strand
GCCTTGCTCCATCGCATGACGAGCGGTGTGGAGCGACCCGCTGGTCTGGGTGGCCTCGACAACGATGACGCCCAGTGAGAGGCCGGAGATCAACCGGTTGCGTTGGGGGAAGATCCCCTTCATCGTGCCGCGCCGCAGCGGAGACTCGGAGACCAGGCACCCCGCGCGAGTGATCTCGAAAGCGAGTTCTGCATGCTCCGGCGGATAAATCTCGGCCAGCCCGGTGGCACACACGGCGATCGTCCGGCCCCCCGCTTGCAACGCTCCCCGGTGGGCACACGCATCGATCCCGCGTGCCAACCCGCTCACGATGGTGATCCCCGCCCGAGCCAGCGCCCCGGCCAGCTTCTCGGCCTGCTGCCTTCCATAGATCGTGCATTGCCGCGACCCGACGATCGCGATCGCCAGATGGTCGCGCAGCTCGTACGTGCCCCGAATCGAGAGGACCGGCGGAGCGTCGCAGATCTCCCGCAGTGAGGTCGGATATCCCTCCGAACCCCGCATGTGGAGGGCCACCCCCATCTGCTCGGCGAGGGCGATTTCTTCTTCCGCAGCGGGGCTGGTCCGCGACTTGGTGATCTCGGCAGAGAGCTTTGGTCCGACGCCCTCGACATCAAGCAGCGCTGACCCGCTGGCATTGAGCACTTCGCGCGGAGTGCCGAATCGCTCCAGCAACAGCTCCATGATCCGTGGACCGATCCCCGGCGTCAGATGCAGCCGCAGCCAGTCCTGGAGGTCGTTCGACATGCATTCATCATCAATTTGTTTGGCATCGAGCAAACGACCCGGGGTTGCAACCCCGGGGCTTTCGTGAAGACGAGAAGACTACTTAGCGTCGAGGATCAACAGTTCCACCTTGCGGAAATCGATCGGATGGCTCTCCGACTGAAGCGAGATCGTCCCGTGGTCCAGCAGCAACCCACCGTTCTTCTTGGCGAGTTCTTTGGCATGGGCTTCCCGGTCGTCCAACTGAGGTTCGGTGTATTCGAGGACCACGACGCCATCGACCTTGTGCCGCATCACCTGACTCCCCCGGACTTCCGTCTCGGTGACGACCCACTGGTCCCCGTGGTAGGTCTTCGATGTCGAGTTGGTGCAGTGCGGCAGGTGCAGCTTCCCGTTCATCACGACGTTCGTCCCCGGCGTGCAGAGGTTCATCGTGGTGCGGTTGTCCTTGCCGTTGCCGCCGAGAATCTGCACCTCGATCGAGGCTGGGAAGTCTTGGTCCTGGGCCATGCCAGCTGGGTCTTCCCCGTGGAGCATCATCCCGCTGTTGCGAATCGCCCAGCCGGGTCCGCCTTTGCACTGGTCGCTGACAAACCGGTACTCGACGCGGAGGATGTAGTGCGAGAACTCTTTCTCGTGGAACAGGTGCCCGAAGGTCTCCTTGAACCCGTCTTCGTAACCTCCGTCATAGCGGACCTTCAGCAGCCCGTCCTCGACGCGGAACGTGTTGGCGTAGTTGTCGCCGAGTTCGTGGTAGCGGATCTTTGGCTTCCAACCGGTGAGATCCTTGCCGTTGAACAGCTGGACCCACTCCTCTTTTTTGGCGGTGTCTTGGGCAGAGGCTGGCTGCCCCGTGAGGCAGAGCAGGGCAGTGAAGAGGGAGAACAGAGCAAGACGCATTGGGCCACCGTTTCAGTGAATGTGGGCGAGTGTGACAAGACGCGTTATTCTGCCAATAAAGCGGAGCGAATTCCAACCCGTCGCCGTGGGCACATTTCTGTCCCGTCCACTTCGACGATCTCCATTCATTGAGGGCGACGTGCGTCTGATCCCGGTTCTTGACATCCTGAACCACGTCGTCGTCAGAGGCGTCGCGGGGAATCGGGATTTGTACCGGCCGATAGCGAGTTGTTTGTGTGATTCCGTCGAGCCGCTGGACGTGGCTCGGGCGATTCGGCAGCGGTTTGGTTTTGACGAGGTCTACATCGCAGATCTCGATGCGATCATGCACGGACGGGTGGGGCACTCGGTCTATCGGCAGCTCCACGACGACGGGTTCCGGCTCATGGTGGATGCGGGGGTGGGAGATGCGGAACCGGCGGTGCGGGTGTTGGCGTCGGGCGTGGAGCGGGTGATTGTGGGGCTGGAGTCGTGCCCGTCGCCGGAGTCGCTGCGAGTCATCGTCGATGCCGTGTCTGCGGACCGAGTGGTGTTCTCGCTCGACATGAAAGGGGGCGTGCCGCTGGGTTCCTTGGAGTGGGGCCGCGACCCGGAGAGGATCGCCGCGCTGGCCATTGAATGCGGGGTGCGGCGGCTGATCGTCCTCGATCTGGCGGGGGTCGGAGCCGAGGCCGGAGTGCCGACGATCGCGCTCTGTCAGCGTCTCCGCGCTGAGCATGGCCCGGAGATTGAGATCATTACCGGCGGCGGCGTGCGGAACGCCGACGATCTGCGAATGCTCGAACAGGCGGGCGTCGATGGCGTGCTGGTGGCCTCGGTCCTGCACCGCCCCGACTGCTGGCTGGCCCCCCCGTAGGACGGGCAATCCTGACGCGCCCGACAGATGGGGGTGGGGCGTGGTAGATCTTGTTGGATTTCCAGGTCTGTTGGATTGGGATTTTCTGGCGGTTGGTCTGAGTGGGTGGGCG
>JAYTWO010000646.1:0-16888 GCA_043743415.1 Planctomycetota bacterium | reverse complement strand
TCCACCGAGGTCACGCCACGCACGACGAGGCGGACCCCCTCTTCCATCATCGTCAGCATCCCCGCCTTGCGAGCTTCCGCCTTGATGGCGGACATCGCTTCGGTCTCGCGAATCATCTCCCGCATGCGGTCATTGACCACCAGCAACTCGAACACGCCGATGCGGCCCATGTAGCCCAACCCGCTGCAATGCGTGCAGCGGTCGGCCCCCTTGTTTTCCTTGGCCCGGTAGAGCTCCTTCACCTTCTCCGAAGAGAGGCCCGCCTGCTTCAGGAACTCCGGATTCGGCTTGTACGCTTCCTTACAGTGCGGGCAGAGTTTGCGTCCCAGCCGTTGCGCCAAGATGGCCGAGATCGACGAGGAGAGCATGAACGGCTCGACCCCCAAGTCGATCAATCGGAACAGAGCCGTGATCGAGTCGTTGGCGTGAATCGTCGAGAACACCATGTGGCCGGTGTTAGCCGCCTGGCAGCAGACCTTGGCGGTTTCCTCGTCGCGGATTTCGCCGATCATCACCACGTCGGGGTCTTGACGCAGGACGCTGCGGAGCGAGCCCGCGAACGTCTGGCCCGCCTTCGTGTTGATCTCGATCTGGTTCACGCTCTCCATCTTGTATTCGACGGGGTCTTCGATCGTGATGATGTTCATCTCGCTCGAATCCAGCGAATTCAGCGCGGTGAAGAGCGTCGTCGACTTACCGGCTCCCGTCGGTCCACAGCTCAGGAACAGGCCGTGCGGCTGGTGGATGACCTTCTCGATCGCCTCCTGCATCTGCTTGCGCATGCCGAGGTTTTCGAGGGACTTGACCGAGTTCGACTGGTCGAGAATACGGATCGACATCTTCTCGCCGAAGCGCGTCCCCTGCGTAGCGACTCTGAACTCAATTTCGCGAGACTCCATGATGGCCCCGAACGACCCGTCTTGAGGACGGCGACGTTCGGTAATGTCCATCGCGCTGAGCACCTTGAAGATGTTCACGATGGCATCGCCCACTGCGCGGTCGAACGGCTCGGTGGGGTACATCACCCCGTCGATGCGCAGACGCACCGAGAGTTCGTCCTCTTTCGGCTCCAGGTGGATGTCGGTCGCACGCCGCAGGATGCTGTCGTAGACCAGTTCCCTCGCCGCGACGTAGCCCTTCGATTGCTCCACCGCCCGCGAGGTCTTGTCATCCCGCTTGCCGGTACTCGTCTTGCCCACGAACACAATCGGCGGCCCGGAGGCTTTTTCGACTTCCTGTTGAGTCCCCAGGTGGATCCCAACTTTGGAGAGTTGCTTGCGGGTCCACTGCTGGATGTGCTTCTGGGTCATCACGCGGGCCGACTCGGGCACCACCTGATTCCGCTCCGAAATATACATGCCGAGCGGAGCCCCGATCGTTAGCAGTGCCAGCCCCAGTCCTCCGAACGAAAACGGCACCGTCACCGAGGCCAGAAACCCTCCCACGCCTCCCATCAGCATCAGCGAGTTCCAATACTCCGGGCGAACGCGCAGCCCCTTGCTGTCCTCATTGACCCAGTTGGAATAATTCGTCCAAGCCACAAACAGCAGGATCACGGGGACGAACTTGAGCCAACTGAAATAGAACCCGAGCTGTTGGGGGTAGCGATTCCCGCGAGTGAACCCCAAGGGGTCCGGAGCCCATTGACCGACCGTCGCCACGGCCGCAGCCGGCGGAGCTGCGACAGGAGCCGCACCGGGGACAGGGGCCACCGGGCCAGGGGCGGGTGCCTGAGCCATGGCCCATGCCGCCAGCATCAGGGATAACCCGACACTCAGCAGTCCAGTCCAGAGGAGACGGGGCATCGCAGCCAGCCAGTTCAAGGGATTCACTCCTGCCGAGGGGGTATGTCGTCGCCACGTTCGCCAGAACGTGGGCTTCCAAATGAAACGACTCTCGCCAGCGAAAGTTCCCCACGTTCTGGCGAACGTCGCGACGAGATCAATCCTGCATGATGTCGGCTTCCTTGGCCGAGCCCGAACTGTTCACTTCCCCTTCGTACCTCTTCGTGAGGTTTTGAATGCCTTCCTTGCAGGCTTTGCACTCGTCCTCGGTCATCGTCTTGTCCTTTTCGCCCTGGTCCGCGTGCTTGTTGGCATCGCGGCGCACGTTGCGAATCGCCACGCGGGCTTCTTCGGACATCTTGCCGATCCGGTGGACCATTTCCTTGCGGCGCTCAGTCGACAACGGAGGCACATTGATGCGGATCAGTTTGCCGTCATTGATCGGAGCCATCCCCGCATCGTTGGCCTGAATCGCCTTGACGATTTCGCCGAGCTGGCTGGCATCGAAGGGGCGGATCACAATCTGCTGCGGCTCGGGGCAACTGATGTTGGCCATCTGCTTGAGAGGTGTCGGCGATCCGAAATACAGCACGCGCACTGAGTCCACGAGACCCGGCGTCGCCCGCCCGACTCGCAGCCCCTGCAACTGGCCCTTGAAGACACTGGCGGCTTTCTCCATCCGCTCTTCCGTGTCGAACAGAATCTCTTCCTGAGTCATGCTGTCACCTCGAATGAATCCTCTGCTGCGGGCGATCCGACGGAGAGGGAGATGGCAGCCCCCTCTGGTGTCAGCGCCGACTTCGGGACGACCGGTTTTTCCCGCGAAACACCCGGAACCCACAGAGACCGACGATAGCTGAACACGCCCGTGAAGTGAAGAGAACGGGTGTCTGAATTGAGTCCCCGGTGTGCGTCAGAAAGGTAGGCAGCGATTGCACCCGTCACGTTATCACTCAAGGGGGAGCCGCAGATAAACCCAGATGAACGCAGATGAAGAGGCTCAACTACGAGAGGACATCGCCCCGATCCCTCTCTGATCTGCGTTCATCGGCGTTCATCTGCGGCTCACCACCTCCTCGTTTTCTCATGGTCCAGTCACTGCCATCCGCAGGCACAGAGTGCCAGAATCGAATCGGCCTACCGCCTCAGTGGCGTTTTATTTTCGCAACGACCTACTTTTCTGATTCACACACGCCATGGCATCTGCGTTCCAGGGCCTGTTGCAAGATGACCGGGGAATTGCGAAGCTTGCTCCGGTGCGGTGAGTCCGCAGGATACCGGTTGTCCATTCCAACGGAGAGCGACGATGTTTCAGAAGCTGGGTCTGTATGTGGCATTGATTTTGATCGCGAGCGGGTCGTGCGAGGCCCAATGGGGATCGATCAATGACAAGAGCGTGCCGACAATCTCGGTCGACGGCAGTGCGGAAATCAAAGTCGCACCCGATGAAGTCCACCTGAGCCTGGGCGTCGAATCGCGAGATCCCCACCTGGAGGCCGCCAAGAAACAAAACGATGCGAAGCTGGCGGCGATCGTGACGTTTCTCAAGGGCCTGAAGATTGAGGCCAAAGACATCCAGACCGACTTCATCGGGATTCAGCCCCACTACAGCGACAGTGAGGATCTCACACCCAGTCGATACGACGTGCAACAAGGGATCGATGTCAAGCTGCGTCGCGTAAGCGATTACGATGCCGCCCTGACCGGGGTCTTGAAGCACGGGGCCACCCATGTGCATGGCATTGAGTTTCGCACCACTGAGTTACGAAAGCATCGCGATGCCGCGCGGAAGCTGGCCATGAAGGCCGCCAAGGAAAAGGCGACCGCCCTGGCTGCCGAACTCGATGTCAAAGTCGGTCGGGTCATGTCGATCAGTGAGGACAGCTGGGGCGGCACCTTCAATGGAGGTTTCAACGGCGGTTCCCGGGGTGGTTATGTCGGACAGAACGTGAGTCAATCCGCCGGGAACGGCAACCCGGAGGACACCGGCACGTTGTCCGTGGGGCTCATCAGTGTCGGGGCCAATGTGGCATTAACCTTTGTTCTGGAGTAGTGGTGGGCTGGGCATGAGGGAGGCAGGCCGGGTCAGGCTTGCAGTCGGAACACTCCACTGGAAGTAATCCGACAGATTCGACCTTGCGGATTAGCGAGTATCTTTGCCGTCGTGCGGACGATTCTTGGAATTAAGTCTGTGTGTGAACGCAGTCGATTCAATTCTGAGTTTCGGCAAGGCCGATGCGCCCATCAGGTGCAGCTGCTCACATTCACGGAGGAATCGATGGGATTCGCACACAAAGCGATCTTCGGCGGGATTGCGTTCTCGATCGCCGGGGCTGTCCTCGGCTTGTCCGCGACCCCGGTGGCAGCTCAATTCGGTCCCGTGATTAGCGCCACTGGTCCCATCAACCGATCGATGGGAGGCGCGTCGACAGCGGCTCCGCTGTCGGCCAGTGGGGCGTTGATGTGGAATCCAGCCACCCTGTCGGGACTGAGTCGCTCGGAGCTCGATGTGGGGGCTGAGTTGCTGTTCCCGCATGCGAGTGTCTCCTCGCAAATCCCGGCTAATACGTTCGGTCCCGGCATTCCTCCGATTGATCTGGCGGGACGCACCAAGAGCGAAGACTCGGTGTTTGCCCTGCCCACGATCGCGTTGGCCTATCGCCCCGAAGACTCTCCGTTCACCTACGGTCTGGGGGCCTTTGCCGTGGCCGGATTTGGTTTAAACTACCCGGGCAGCACCACGAATCCCATCACGACCGCCCAGCCGCCCTTCGGATTGGGCTTTGGCCCGATCTATTCTGAATACCAGGTCATGCAGATCGCACCAGCGCTGGTCTACGATGTGACCGATGAACTCTCCGTGTCGTTCAGCCCGCTGCTCGATATTGGCTCGGCCCAGCTCGACCCCGCGGTCTTCGCGACTCCCGGACTGGGCGGATACCCCAGCGGCACCCACTCCAGTCAGTCCTGGGGAGCCGGTTTCAACCTCGGAACGTACTACCAAACGGAGTTCTGGGGCTTCGGAGCTGCGTATAAAAGCGAGCAATGGTTCCAGCCCTATCAGTTCAACACGGTGGCGGCCGGTGTGCCGCAGACTGTCGAATTCGGTTTGAATCTCCCGGCGACCATCTCCCTCGGCACCTCCTATCAAGGCATCGACCGGCTGCTCCTGGCCGCTGACCTGCGTTACCTCGACTTCAACAACACGGCGGGCTTCGGAGATTCCGGATTCACCCCGACCGGAGCCCTGCGCGGTGTCGGCCTGGAAAGCATCTTCGCCGTCGCGCTGGGGGCCCAGTACCAGGTGACCGATGAGCTGACCGCCCGCCTGGGCTACAGCTGGAGCGAGAATCCGATTTCGAGTGCCCAGACTTCGGCGAACGTGGCCTCACCACTACTGATCCAAAACACGCTCTCCGCCGGTGCCACGTATCACGTTACCGACGATTTTTCACTCTCCCTGGCCTACACGCACGCCTTCGAGAATTCCTCAGATGGCCCCCTCGTCACCCCATTGGGCACGCTGGATGCCTATCGCATCAAGAGCACGGCCTCTGTCGACATGGTGATGGTGGGTGCGACCGTGAAATTCGGCAGACCGCGACGGTAATTCTCACCGCCCGAGTACCGGTGAACGTGGCGACAGAGAACGGAATGAATTCCGTTCTACTTCAGCGAACGAACCAGCTCTTGGCCAGCGGGTCGGTCTGGTAGAAGTGCAACATCAGCCGGGCGACTTTCTCGCGGCCGGCTTCGGAGGGGTGAGTGCCGTCCTGACCCAGGTCGGCGCGGGTGTAGACGAGTTTGTCGGCCACTCGCGGAGTCGTGCCGTCGGCCCAGAGGTATGGCCCCCACAGGAGCAGGGGGGCTTTGACCTCGCCTTTGTCGGGGTTGTCGTTCAAGGCCACTGCCCCCTGAATCTGGTCTTGAATCAACCACCGCGCTGCGAACGCCGACTCGTAAGCGTACGGCTCGGGGTTCAGGTTACCGGTGGCGTAGCCGCCGTAGATGCGGCTCGAGAGATAGATGATCTGGAGGTTCGGGAAGCGGGCCTTGGCGTTCTGAATCACGGCTTGCGTGTCACGCTGCAACTTTCGACCGTGCTCCTCCAGATCGCCGCGCGGCCCCATGTTGGCCAACTTGACCCAGGCGATTTGGACCTGCTGGGGCGAGACCCGGGCTTGGGAGAGCCGCTGCTCTGCGACCGTCCACGGCTGAGCCTGTGGCGAGACCCATTCGGCCATGGCCCGGCCCCCTTGGGCGCAGTCCACGATCGTCAGTTGGGTTGACTTGGCGGGGTCGGCATCCGCGAGCTGCTTGAACTTGGAGAATTCCTGGGTGGCGTTGGACATGCTGATCGACATGAACACGATCTTGCCGTCGGGCGAGGGGGTCCCCTGAGCGTCGAGCGGCTCGATACGAGCCAGGGCCTTTTCGGCGGCGCGGGCATGTTCGGCAGGCGGCACGTTCAGGCCCCCGCCATACAGCCCGCCGTCCTGGCCCTTGTAGCGGTCGGTGGCCGACATCTCGCTGAGCGGCTTGAATCCCATCGCCTCGCGCGGCGTGGGAGCGGGAAGATTTCTGGCGTTCGGCTGGCCTGCCCCCGGTTGCCCGTTCGCCTTCCGGCGGGCCTCCAAAGCCCGCTCGACATAGGCATTGTCTTCTGGGGTCAGCGTCTCGCCGCCCTTCCGCCGCTGAAACAGCTTGTAGGCTTTGTCGAAATCGATCGCGGGTTTGGTCTTCTCACCCTCGGCAGCCGCAGGCGGCGTCCCCGTCTTCGATTGGGCTTCCGCAACACCTCCCGAGATCAGAACCAGACAACCGGCCAACAGCCATACAAATCGTCGAAACATCGGTCACTCCACTTGGGGCACTGCTCCAGCATCGGTCTCCGGAAAGTACCGATTATTCCAACCTATCCGAATTCGTAAATCGTTCCAGCAAGAATTGGTCGACTTTTCGTATTCCAGGGAACGTTTCGCCGGGTGAGTCCGTCGAGTAGAATAGTGGACGGGTTTCCAGACCGCTCCGTGGGATAGGCTTCCAGCCTGTCTTCCTCCCAGACGGCATGACAGGCTGGAAGCCTATCCCACGGGATCGCCACAGACGAAAGGGGCTTCCCAATGTCGTCAACTCTTCAATCCCAACCCACACCTTCCAACGACGGCGGACGGCAATACGTCGGCTTCGAGGAGTACATCGAGTACCAACTCAAGCAGGCCCGCAGCGGGATTCGCGGGGCGGACTTGCTGACCGGCGGGGTCGGGGCGGTGCTGCTACTGGTGGGGTATCTGTTTCTGTTTGTCGTGACCGACCACTGGGTGATCTCGGGTGGATGGGGCCAGACTTCGCGGTATGTGCTGTGGACGGGGTTTCTGGGGGTACTCGGGGCTTGGACTTGGTACAGGTTCGTGGGGCCGTGGAGGCAGCGAGTCACGCAGCTCTACGCCGCCTCTCAGTTGGAAGGAGCCCACCCGGAGCTGAAGAGTAACTTGCTCACGCTGGTCGATTTGCAGCGGGCGGGGCGTCCGGTCTCGCGGGTGATTATCGAGGCCATGGAACGTCGGGCGGCGATGAACCTGCAACAGGTGAACGTCGATGACGCGGTCGACCGGCATGCGCTGACGAAGCTGTCGTATGCGCTGCTGGCGATGGTCGTGGTGTTGTGCGTGTACACGCTGGCCAGTCCGAAGAGCTTGATGTCGTCGGCGTGGCGGGGCTTGTTCCCGATGGCGAATGTGTCGCTCAGCACGCGAACGGCGATCCTGGAGGTCAAGCCTGGCGACCTCACTGTCCTGGCGCATGCGACGCCGGACATCGAGACCACGCTGAGCGGAGCGATCCCCGCCGAGGTCCGCGTCCTCTATACGACTGCCGACCGCCGCATGGTCGATGAGGTCGTGAAGCTGCAAGACACCGGTGAGGGGGTGCATCGGTTTCGCGGTCGGTTGGTGGGGGAGAGCGGCAACGGGCTGATGCAGAACGTGACCTACCGCATTGAGGCCGGGGACGCGGTGTCGCCGACCTACTCGATCACCGTGCGACAGCCGCCGACCGCCACCGTGCAGGAGGTGGCCTACGACTACCCGACCTACATGGGGATCGACGACCTCACGCAACAGGACTCGGCCATTGATGCTTGGGAGGGCACGACCGTCACCGTGCGGGCCTTGACCAACGTGCCGGTCAACAGCGCGACGATCCTGTTCTCCGATACCGAGGACACCGCCCTCAAGGCCGAAGAACTGCCGATGCAGATCGCCGACGGCGTGCATCTCTCGGCCCAGTGGCAGCTGAAGTTTCGGCCCGATGGGTCATTCCCCCGGTTCTACCGCATCCAGCTGACTCGCAAGTCGGAGACCGGCAACGAGTTGGTGGCGGTCCCGACCCTGCACACGCAGCGGATACGGGCCGACCTGCCGCCCAAGCTGACGATCCTGCACCCCACCGAGGACATGGAACTCCCCGCGAATGGAACGCTGCCGGTGGCGTATGAGGCGAGCGATCCCGACTTCCGGCTGAAGTCAGTCGTGATGAAATTCAAGAAGGACGGCGAGGCCCTCACCAAGCAGGAACTGCTGTTCGACGCTCCGCCGTTCGAGCCGCAGACGCGCGGGCAGCACTTGTTGAAGCTCGAACAGTTCGCCGTCGAGCCGGGACAGACACTGACGTTCTGTCTGGAGGCGCAGGACAATTTCGAGCCGTTCGCCGACCGAGGGCGGAACCTGACATCGTCGCCCGAGATTACGATCACCATCGTGGATCCAGTGACAACGGAGCAGGCTCAACAGAAGCAGGACGAGCAGCAGCAGGCCGCCGATCAGAAGATCGAGCAGGCGGAGCAGGCGGCCAATCCACCACAGGAACCGGGGCCAGACGGGCAGCCGCAAGATCCAGCCAATCAACCGCCGGATGAGCCGATGGGGGACAACCCGCCGGGAGCTGAGCCGATGCCGAATGAGGGGGCCGATCAGCCCATACCGGAGCAGGGCGATCCGATGAACGGCGATCCGCAGCCGGGGACACCGCCAGAAGGGCCACCTCAGCCGGGCCAACAGAAGCCAGCCAAGCCTTCGAAGCCCCAGCCGCAGAACCCTCAACAGCACCCGGGACAACAACAGCCGAACCAGCCCCAAGAGGGACAGTCGCAGCCGAATTCTTCGCCACAGGGACAACCGCAACCGAACCCGCAGCAGCCCGGAAAGCCCAAGTCCGGCCAGCCGCAGACCGGCTCCTCACAGACGGGACAGCCTCAAGAGGGGCAGGAACCCGGTACGCCTCCACAACCGCAACCCGAAGGACAGCCGAATCAGTCCCAGCCGCAGAACGGTTCGCCCGAGGCCAAGAAGCCGCAGCCTCCCCGAGAGAAAGCGTCACCGGATGAGGTGCTGAAGAAGCTGTTGGAGCGGCAGGCTGAACAACAGAAGAAGCCGGGGCAGCCTCTGGAGCCGAGTGAGCAGAAGCCGAGTGAGCAGAAGCCGGGCGAGCAGAAGCCGAGTGAGCAGAAGCCGAACGAGTCGACCTCTGGTGATCCGAAGCCGGGTGACAACACGACAACTGGGAGCCAGGCACCAAAGCCGACTGACAGTACCCAGCCGTCTAAGCCGCCGATGAAGAGCACCAAGCCGGGCCAATCGAACGACCCGCAAACACCTCCGATGCCGGGGGACACGTCGGACAATCAGACGGGGGACATGCCGCCTGAAAACACGGGGGACACTCCCCAGACTGGCGATCCGCAGACGAAGCCCATGCCGAAGTCTCCGATGACTGGAGAGACGCCATCGAAGCCGGGAGTGACCGACAAGCCGCGTCCGGGCACGACTGACCCGATGCCGACCAACCCGAGTGAGCCGGGGACGGGCGAGAAGCCAATGCCACCAACTCCGGAGCAGACCACCGGGAGTCCCGATCCTTCGAAGCCGCCGATGAAGCCCGGCCCCCAGCCGGAGGCCGATCCAGCTGCGCCGAAGAACAAGCCGGGGACTGATCCCGCGATGCCTGACCCGGCGCAGCCCGACCCGAGTCGTGACCCGAGTCGTGACCCGATGCCGAAGGAGCCGGGAGCTGAGGGGACTGATCCCGCTCCGATGCCGGGACCGCCGGATGCACAGTCGCCCAATCCCGAGAAGCCGGGTGTGAAGCCTCCGATGACGAAACCGGGACAGCCCGAGAAAACCACCGGCGAACAGCCCGGCGAGCCGATGCCGGGTAAGCCTCCCATGTCAGACGACGGCACTGGGAAGCCGATGCCCGCTGAGCCGGGAGACATGCCGGGAGTGGAGAAGCCGGCCGACCCGATGGCCCCGAAAAACACCGCCAAGCCCAAAGCGGGCGACAAGCCGCCACAGGGAACCGATCCCAAAGCGAACGACCCCACTCAACCGGGTGAACCCACGCCCGGTCAAGAGCCCAAACCCGGCGAGCAAGCGAAGCCCGGTGAACAAGCCCAGCCGGGGCAGCCACCCGCTGCGCCGAAGCCGGGCGACCCGAAGCCTCCGGGACAACCGAAGCAGACACCCAGCAAGCCGAATCCGAGCCAGAAGCCGCCTCAGCAACAGGTCGGGGAAAAGCCTCCCGCGGACGCCCCGAAAAGCGAGTCCGGCACCGAGTCTCCGTCTGACAGCGGCTCCGAAACGGGCATGCCCGGTGACTCGCCATCGCCGGACGGCATGCCCAGCGAGAACGGCACTCCCGGCAGCGAGGCCCCCCAGCCGGGAACTCCCGGTGCTGGCGAGAAGCAGCCCGGCGGACCCTCGAAGCCCGGTTCGCCCAAGCCGGGATCACCCCAGTCCGGCGAATCCCCGAGCAGTCCTTCCGACCCTGCTGCCCCCGGAGAGCCGATGCCTCCCGGTGAGGGCGCGGACAATCCCCCGATGACTCCCAGTGGCACCGAGCCGGGGCAACCGGGAACTCAACAGAAGCCGGGTGACCTGCCCAAGCCCGGTGACTCGAACAAGCCCAAACCCGGCCAAGCGCAACCAAAGACCGGCGAGAATCCGCCCGAGGGCGACCCGATGCCAGCAGCTCCCGGCAAGATGCCTCCCGGGGGGGGCGAGCCAGGGGCAGGGCAGGGCGGTGAGAGTGGCCCGATGCCCCAGGGGACGGATGCCGAATCTCCTGCGGAAGCTGAGCCTGGGGAGGGAGGAAAGCCGCCCAAACCGGCCTCAGAGAACAAGCCCGCTCCGAAGGGGCCGAAGAAGCCCGGCCCGGGAAACCAGCCCTCCCAGGGTGGTGAACCCTCGAGCGGAGACAGCCCAACGGATGCCCCACCCGCCCCCGGTGGTGCAGGGGAGGGCAAATCGCCCTCGTCCGGTGGCCCACCCGGCCAGGGAGCCAAGAGTGGCC
The DNA here is from genome assembly GCA_043743415.1 of Planctomycetota bacterium. Lineage (GTDB taxonomy): Bacteria > Planctomycetota > Planctomycetia > Planctomycetales > Planctomycetaceae > TH-plancto1. Next base: position 5,756 of record JAYTWO010000646.1, on the reverse strand, counting down.
CCCCCCAGGACTCCTCGGCCCCACCCGACACGGGCACTCCCGCCGAGTCGGTTCCGCTGAACTCACCCGACGAAGCGGTCAACCTGGAGAACCGCAAGAAGGCCGCCGCTCTGGCCATCAAGCAGCTTCAGGAAGAAATGAGCCGAGGTGAGACACCGCAGGATCTGCTCGACAAACTGGGCTACACCGAGGAGGAACTCGACGCCTTCCTGAAGCAGCTCGATCAGAACCTGAACAAGGCGGGCGATGAATCCTCCCCCGAGGCCCAAGCCCGCCGCCGCCAGTTCGACGAACTGCTGAAGGGCGTCGAACTCGACTCCCCCGGCGAACTCAAGTCCGGCGGTGACCACGAGCGCCAGGCCACCCAAAGCAGCGGCTCCAACCGCCGCCCCACTCCGCCGAAGTACAAGTCCGCAGACGAGGCCTACAAGAAGCGGCTGCAAAAGGCCCCCTGACCCCCGCCAGACTGCGGTCCGCTCGGTGCCAGCCCCCTCGGCCCCCACGGGTCTGTTTCCACGCAGAGCCGTTGATTCACGTAGCCAGTCAGAGTTGAGACAGACCGCGCACACGCTGGCGCGATGAGGACTGACATGGAGTGTCAGAACTGATCCCCGAAAGAAGCTCCGCGTCAGGACGCATTCGCAATGCCTCTTGTGGAATCGCAGCGGATTAAACAGATTGTTGCTGGACATCCCGCTCGAGACCGATATAGTTCAACCTCGCGAGGGGGTTCCCCTCAGCGAACACAACGCGGGGTGGAGCAGCCCGGTAGCTCGCGAGGCTCATAACCTCGAGGTCGCAGGTTCGAATCCTGTCCCCGCCATTTCAGGGTTTCGCAAGAAACCGCAATTCGACGCAAGCCCCGGCAACACCGGGGCTTTTGCGTTTTCTGGCCCCATCGCTTGCAGCCCGGTTTCAGCCGTTTCTGACGATTCGATTCGCCGCCCAGTCGATGTCCTGCCAGCAGAGCGACAGAGTTTCGCTGGGGGCCATTCGACCGGCTCCTCGGTCACGTCCGAGAGCCTGACAATGACGGCCTCGGTCTGGTCTTCATCTTCCGAATATGACTCGCGCTGACCGCTTCGCCCTTTCGGCGTCCGGCTCGGTCGGTGCTTCTTGGCTTCGCTGATCTTTCGCCAGAGTTCCGACTCCGGCCACGGGGAAACGCAGCGCGGGTTGAACTCGGTCATGTGATGCCGTGCATCCAAGATCTCAAATCGACCTAAGTGCTACCGGGTAGCAAAAAAGCGATATCCGCGACTCGAAGGGGCAATCCTCCAACCCGAAATGCTGGGTCAGACGTTCAATTGTGAACTGGTTTCGCAGCTTGCAGGCGTTGTGCTGGATCGCGAACAGCCCCATTTCCCAGTACGCCTCTTCACGAGCGACTGTCTTGGTCCAAGGCGAGCGGTCGGTCATAGTCTCCCCGTAAGACGGCCTTTCCAGGCCGTCTCACCGCGTGAAGTGCGACCAGACGGCCTGGAAAGGCCGTCCTACTCGGTAAGCTTCCTCTGTCCGCTCGTCCAACTGGCGCGGGAACGTAGGGGCAGATCTCCAGATCGTCGGGCTAAGGATTCAACAGTGGGTCACTTGTTCTGACGCTGCTCCGATCGATGACCTTGCCCGTTGCGATGATCTCCTGAACCAATCCGTCGAGACTTTCCTCGGGAATCAGTCGGACATTGGATCGCTCAAGTAAGCGATTGACTGGGTCGCGGGCCTCATCATTCTTCGAACGGAATTCCCCCACCACAATCAGCTTCAACTCTCCAAGTAAAGCATGGGGGTGGTCATAGAGCGCCTCCCCTTTGGCGGCAATCGAGAACGCCTTCTGGACTGCGTCGTCGGGATCTTCGGCAATGAAACTCACCGGTTGAATCAGATTGAAACGGCCATTCTGAAAGCCAAACGGAAACTCAACCGGCTTCTTCAAATACGGCACATCCACGGGAACGGCTTCGCAGAGCTTCTCGCCCAGCTGTGCGCCCCGCAATCGCTCCGCCACAACGGTGCGAAACTGCTTCTGAGGTGTTCGCTTCCCTTCCATTTCCCCGCCGACCAACGAGTCGAACAGCTTGGCCAAGTCGGCCTGCGGGTCGGACACTCGCAAGGCAATCGGGTCGGTGATCCGAATCAGGTTGGCGCGCTGGTCGATAAATTTCTGGAGATCTTCCACGCTCAGAATCTGCTTCGCCTCACGGGAAATCCGTTCCTTGATCCCGCGCTTGAACAAATTCAGTTGCTTGAAGTCGTGTTCCCCACGGCCAAAGAACTGCTTCACCCGTCGGTTATCACTCGACACCAGCGCCGACAGAAACCCCGCTGCGGGGCAGAACAGCAGTACGCCGACGTTGACCGACTCCCTGCGGGCCGGGTCGGGACAGTACTGGATCAGACTGTAGTGGCCTTTGTGGAATGTCATGTTGCGTCCCCCGACTCCCCGAACTCCAGGTTCCGCTGTGAATGCAGCGGACCGAGTATTCGCTCCTCAATCTCGTCAGCCGTCCATTTGGCTCGTTCAAGAATCTGTTCTGTCCACCGATCTCGTATCAGTCGACTGATGCACCATGCATCCGGTATCGACTCCACGATAGCCGACACTGTGCCAGAATCAATGTTACGGAGTCGTTCGGACGTTTCGCGAACAATCTCACGATTCAGATATTCCCGAAACTCCGAAAACAAGCCGTAAACCTCGGGTTCGTCAGCCTTTGCAAGTTTTTCAAGATCGAGAATTCGACCGCAGTCTTCCGTCACAAAACAGTGGGTATGGTCAATCGCGATCAGACGCAGCTTCCCCGTGGGGGCGTGGGAAGTGCCGAGCAGGACGTTATCCGTGACGGCCATCAGTCTCGACTTCCGGTCGCGGTTGATGACCCAAGTGTCGAATACGACGATCTTCGACATCTCCTCGGGGTTCACCACCATTCGCAAGGCCGCCTTCGACCCGTCCCACGGTTCACCGGCTTCCAACTTTGTGATGAATGCCGGCCCGGCTTGGGCCTTGCGTCCCGTGTACAACCGAATGTCATCCAGATCGGCGTCGACTTCCACAATCCCATAGTCGAGCGTTGACAGTCCCAGCCATTCCGCCAACTGCGTGGCCACATACTCACTGGCGAGGCAGTGCGTTCCCGCCGGGTTGCCGATGGCCTTGAGGAATCCCGGCCCCAAGTCAGTCTCGACGATGACCACTTCCGTACTGGAAGCGCGAGCGTCGATCTTGCGGTCGATGTACTGCGGATTCCATCGGGGCATGGATCAACTCCCTCCCAGCAGCTGCGACAACGTCGCGGAAAGGAGTTGGGTGCTGGCGGTGTGGGCTTGGGTCAGCTGGGCTTCGAGGGCGTCGCACAGGGAGAGCAGCTCGGTCACTTTCGCGACGATTCGCTTCTGCTCTGCCAGCGGGGGCAGGGGGAATGCCAGTTGTTGGACGGTGGACTTATTGATCTTCCGCATGCTTCCAGATGTCCCCGTGGCTTGGGTACGGAAGTATGTTCGAGTCGGTGGCGACTTCAGGACGAGATGTGCGAACTCAATGTCGATCGAGGGAGCAACACGGACCTTCATCATCAGGTCTGGATATACGAACTCATTTGGTTCACCGTTATAGACCGCCGCCGCGCCAACGTATTGCTCAGAATTGCTCCTTTGGATGAGAATGTCGCCTTCTCTCAACCAAAGATAGGAATCAGGCGGAACTACCTCTTCAAGATACTTCACATGCTTGCGGTCAAATCGCCCTGATGTAGTTGCGCTGAGGGTCAGGCTCTTCGTCTTGGTGATTCGGTCGACTGGCTTAGGGGAAGTACCGTTCCTCGGTCCATAGACGAGGATATCGACAAAGGAGACGACCTTCCATGATGATGGGGGCGTCGCCAGCGGCTCACTCTTAGGTGCCTCGAGTGGTACGGAATCATTATCCGATTCAGCAACTATCGTCGTGCCGCCTCTCTCAATTTGAATCCTCGCGTATAGCTCCTCAACCGGTTCATCCCCCGGGTCTTGGGGGACGAGCTTCCCTTGGACGGCGAGTTGGAGGATGGTTTGGCGGAGCTTTGGGAGGGTGGTGGGGGTGTCGAAGAGGTGGTCGAAGTGGGTGTGCAGGCGGTCGACGTGCGGGGTGAGCGATTCGCCGGGGGGCGGGGAGGTCAGGCGGTCGAGCGTCGCCCCCACCAGCTTCTGCCGCGTCACCCGCCGAGACTCCTGCCGCCCCGCCAGCTCATCACACAGCCCCAGCAACTGATCCACCCTCCCCACAATCCGCCTCTGCTCCGCCAGTGGGGGGAGGGGGAACTCCAACTCTGCAAACCGCCCTGCGCTCAAGTGAGCAATGTTCGTGGTCTGCTGGGCAACAGACTGGAATTTGCCGAAGTGCATGTAGCCTCGAAAGACGAGTAGAGCAAAATCGGGCTGGAGCGGAGCATACAGACGGAGTCGGATCAATGTGTTTTGAAAACACGCACCGGGGACTTCATTGCGGTAGATCGCTGGACGACCCACGAGTTTGAAACTCTGCCCTTCATTCAATAGGATATCGCCATCCCGAAGATGGAACGAGACGAACTCCAGTGGTGAGAAATTCATGTAGTTCAGATCTGAGACATCAATACGATCCTCATATACGTTTTGAACCCGCAGGTATGGCCGAATGTTTGGTCCGGTCTGAAACTTCGGTGCTCTTTGGCGTCCGAGTTGTACTTCTCCAATTTCCTTGATTCGGACCCATTTCCAGGTAGTTGGCGACTTAGAAGTGCATTCATCAGGAAGTAATGCAATGTCTTTGAATCGCTGCTTCCAGTCGTCGCTCACTGGGCAAGTTCCTTTCACCTCCATCTTTGCCAACTCTGTCTGCTCCCAATATAGTTGGCGAGATTCTTGAATCTGTTTATGGAGGACCCCCGCCGGTTCGTCGTTCGGGTCTTGGGGGACGAGCTTCCCTTGCACGGCCAGTTGCAGAATCATCTCGCGCAGCTTCACCACGCCGCCGGGGGCTGCGGCGAAGGTCTCGAACTGGTCCAGAAACGTCTCGGGGGTCATGCGGGCTCCGTCTCATCGCGGGTCCAGTCGAGCAGCTTCTGTTGTAGCAACTCCTTGGAGGGTAAGTAGAGTTGGTATTGCCGGGCGTGGATGTTCGACTCTTTCGGCAGGGTCAGCTCGACGACAGCAGCCTTTTTCTGTTTGCACAGAACGAGTCCGACCGTGGGGTTTTCGTCCGCGAGTCGCACATGCCGGTCGTAGTAGTTGACGTACATCTGCATCTGGCCCAGATCCTGATGCGTCAGCTTGTCGAGCTTGAGGTCGATCAAGACGTAGCAACGCAGGAGCCGGTTGTAGAACACCAAGTCCAGAAAGAAGTTGTCCTCGTCAAACGTGAACCGCTTCTGCCGGGCCTCGAACAGGAACCCTTTGCCCAGCTCCAGCAGGAACTGTTCCAAGTGGTCGATCAGGGCCGATTCCAGGTCGGATTCGCTGTACTGGACCTTTTCGCCCAGCCCCAGAAACTCCAGAACGAGCGGCTCTTTGAGCATATCTTCAGGTCGCTCGATCAGATGGCCTTTCTCTGCCAGTCGGCGAAGTCCCTTCTTGTCTCGGCTGAGAGCGAGACGTTCGAACAGGCAGGCCGCCCTCTGACGCTTGAGTTCCCGCAGTGACCAGTTTTCGGTCGTGGCCTCGATCTCATAGAACCGGCGTTCGTCCGGGTTCTCGATCGTGAGCAGCAGGACGTAGTGTGACCAGCTGAGCGTGAAGGGCGC
>JAYTWO010000645.1:0-6405 GCA_043743415.1 Planctomycetota bacterium | reverse complement strand
TCCCAGGGTGCGCTCCCTGCGGTCGCGACCCTGGGCTGGGGTGGACAACCCCTGCGGGGTACAGATTGTTTGCTGGCCCTCGTCAATTTGCGCAGGGAGTAAAAACTTGGACCGTTGGTAGTACTGTGTCCGGACGGCCTTTGTGCCTTTGTGTGAGAAAAATCCCCCCCCCAACCACAGCCAGTGTCGCAACGCAGGAATGCACCCTGGGAAACACCACGCCGATGAAACCAACCCTGAACGGGTTGTCTACCCGCTAACGTCCGCGGGTAGGCTCTCCGGTGGGATCAACCGCCACTGAGCTTCTTCGTCCACTCGCTCTTGGGGTAGAGCTGTTCCAGCTTGGCGGAGGCTTCGGTGCCGCGGGGAGCTTGGCCGATGGTGCCCCAGAGTTTTGAGAGTTGGAACAGGGCTTCAGCATGGAGATCGCTTTCAGCGGCCAGGGAGGGAATCACGTCCACATGCAGGTATGCCAGGACAGCATCCTTCGGGTTCTGAGCCAGAGCGACCAGGCTGTCGCCTTGCAGCAGGTATGCTTCGGCGAGGGTGCGGGTCTCGTCGGCATCGGCTTGCTCGACCACTTGTTCGAGGACCTTGAGAGCCTCCGCATGTTGCATCTGCAGCTGCATGCAGCGGGCCTGGCCCAGCATGGCTTGGAGGCGGCGGGCGATCTCGGCCGGGGTGGCGGCGGGCATGGCCACGACCGTGTCAAACCCGGTCTTGGCCTGCGGGATTTTCTTTTCCGCCAACTGCACGCGTGCCAGCCCGATCATGCCTGCCATCTTGGTGTCGGGCCACGGAGCGGTCGTCAGTGAGTTGAACGCCGTGTCGGCCACGGGAGCCTGGTTGGTCCGCAGGGCCACTTCGGCGAGGAGTGATTGAGCCTCATAGAAGCGGAAGTTGTCCCGATTGACGGTGACGAAGGCTTTGAGCTTCGCGAAGGCCACATCCGCTTGCGCCGGATCGGCGATGGCCATCTTGGCGGCGGTGCGGGCGATGAAGAAATCGATGTCGGCCCGGATGTGGGCACTGGCCCCCTTGGCATCGACGGCAGCGGCCGTGAAAGTCGTCATGGCCAGCGGGTAATTGCCGATCTCTTCGTGTCCGCGTCCCGGTCCGAAATCGAGCGGTTCCCCTTCCCATTCGACCTTCTCAACCTCATTGGCCGGGATCTTTTCTTCCTTGTTCCCGACCTTTTGGAAGACGACGATCTCATTGCGAGTGATCGTCTTGATCGCCCCACCGATTGGTTTCTCAACTCCGCGTCGCTTCACGTAATCGATCGCGAAGGCATGCACCGAGGACAGAACCAAGGCCAGGACGGCAACGGGAAACCAAGTGCGTTTCATCGGCGTGCTCTTTGTACGGGTCGGGGAGTGTGCAGTGTACGGATTCGACAGGCACTTCGGCAACGTGCCCACAGAGTCAGGACGGACCGGTCTTCGGCTTGCCCGGCAAACGGGTCGGCCTTGGTTTCGGGGGGGGGGCGGGCTCGGGCTTCGGTTGCGGTTCACTCGGCCCGTCGAACTCGATCTCCACTTCCGGCTCATGCGCGGTCGCCGCGACGGTCGTCTCCACCGATCGCCGCGAGGCATACCGGTTCGGCGGCTTCCGCGACATCCACAGAATCCCCCCCACAGCTGCGGCCCCCACCAGCCCCAGCAGTACGATCATCACGTAGTTCGTCTGAGCGGTGGGCTTCGACTCCGCGACTGGCGCTGGCACCACATCGCCAGTGAGATCCCCCTCGACCGGAGGCTTCACGCCATCGGGGCCGGGCTGGACCTTCTCGGGTGTCACAGCGACCAGACCCACTCCGACCGGCAGGTCAACCGGCAGTGCTCCGGTCTCCTGCAGGATGTCACGATACAGCGTGTTGAAGCGCTCGTACTGGTCCGGCGGGAAGGACTTCGTGAGGCGGCCAAAGATCTCCACATCGGTCTTGGCCTTGGCCAGGGCCTTGGTCCGTTCGGCGGGTGTCGACTGCTGTCGGGCAAACGCCAACTGACACACGCCGAGGTTGTAGCGCGCGTCATATTCCATGACCGCATACACCGGGTTCGGCTTCTTCTGCTGCACCCGCTGCAAACTCTTGGCCGTAAATGCCCAGCCCCAGATCCAGGGAGGCTTGGCTCCATTGATAGCGATCTCGTACTTCTTCCACGCATCGGGTTCCGTGCTCTCCGCCCACGCCTGGTACAAGCTGGCGGCAGCAAACTGCACATTGGGAGACTCGATGGCCTTCTTGTCCTTCAGCAGTTCCTTGAGGAGCTGCTCCCCGGCAGCAAAATCCCCCTGCCCCCGCTTGCAGTTCACGAGGCGCATCTTGCTGTACAGCAGTTGATCGGGCTGGGCGAACGCGGCGTCGGACTTGGCCTTCTCCACGATCTTGAGGTACGCGCTGGCAGCCTTGGCGAAGAACGCTTGTGACTTTTGGCGATCCTCGCTCGAGCTTTCGGCCAGGCTGGTGAACGTCTCGGCGATCCAGTACAGCGAGGTGAAGTTTTGCCCTTCCTCGCGTGTAAACAGATCGTTGAGGAACGACTCGAACCCGTCGCGCACGGCATCGGCGCGGAAGGAATCGCCTGCCGCCTTGAGCTGCTTCAGTTCCTTTTCCAGTTCCTGGCCGAACTCGACGAAGATCTGCGTGAGCGCCTCGGCATCATCCGCACCCGCAACCGCCTCCAACTGGAGCCGGGCGTCGCGCGCGGCGTCCAAATCCTTAACGCCGATCTGCGCCTTCAAGAGTTGCTGGTAGGCGAAGCTGGCCATCGCGCGGCTCTTGGGACTCCCCGCCGTCTTGGGGCGCGGGGTGCCTTCCGGAACGAGGATCGCCGCCACGACGGAATGCGGCTCGACGGTGAGCAGTTCAATGGCCCCCACCGTCTGGCCCTCGGTGCGGTATGCCCCGCTCAGGTTGCGAATCTGGGCCAGCGTGACCTTGCCTAGGATCAAGTCATCCGGACTGGGGGCATTCGCGGGCGTCGACCGCATCCGCTCGGCGATCCCGTTTTCGAGATGCCGAATCGCAGCATCCCGCCACTCGGCGAACTTCTCCTTCGCGGGCCGCTTGGCTTCCGGCAGGCCGATCTGCGTCGTGTACTGACCCCAGTACGCCTGCCCCGTGCGGAGCTGGGCTCCCGCATAATGAGTGGCCCCGGCGGGGACTTTGTTCCACCACGCAGCGGCTTCGTCGAGCTTCCGCTCGTCCCACATCACGCGGGCCACGGCCAGGCGGGCGTCGTTGGCTTGATCGGACTCGGGGAACTTCTGTTCGAGGCGGCTGGCCAACTCGATCAGCTTGCGAGTCTCATAGTCGCGTTTCCCCTTCCCTCCCTTTTGATAGGCTTGGTCGAAAGCCGCCATCGCGATGAACCCCGCGTTCTTGGCACTCTCTGGGCTGCGAACCGCCAGGGTGCGCATCATGTGCTCACCGACCGCAGCCGCTTCGAGGGTTTGGTCATTGAGCAGAAACCCATAGGCCAGCAACAACTGGGCGCGGTCCTTGTCCGAGGCCGGGGTCGCGGGTCTGGTCAGCCGCAGAGCCATCGCACACAACCGCGTCATTTCAGCGGCATGGCCCTTCAGCGTCACCTGCCTGGCCTTCGCTTCCGCCGAGTTCCCCGCTTGCAGGGCGGCGTTCACTTGCAGACGCAACTTGCCGATGTCGTCATTCAACTTCCCCGCCATCCCGAACGCGGAATCGAAGTCGGTCGGCTCATCGACGCTGCGATTCATCGAGAGCAACAGCCGCTGAATCATGGCGTTGGCGGGAGCCTTGAACTCGCCAGCGCCGCGGCTGAGCGATCTCGTGCGAGTCAGGGCCTGGGTGAGAGCGGCCGTTCGCTCTGCTTCCGGCTTCTCGGTGTCAGTCCCGATCTGTTCCAGGGCACGGCACAACTCCCACTGGATGCCGTTGCCGACTTCAGTCCGGGCGCGCCCCTTGGCAGTGGCCAGCCATTCCTCGGCCAGCGTCACGACGAGGGGATAGTCCTTTTTCTGCTCGTGGTTCAGGCAGATGAGTTTGAACCGCAGCGACAGGTCGTACAGTGCCGCTTTGACCGGAGTGTCCGGCGTCAGTGCCAGCAGGTCGTCATAGACGCCCAGAGCCTGGGTGATCTGGTCCATTTCCTCAAAGCACTTCCCCTGCCACAAACGGGCAAACTTGCCGCCGGTGTTGTTGCGGTAGCGGTCGTGCATCTCGGTAAACTCTTCCGAAGCTTTCTGCAACGCCCCGGTCGCCGACTGCGAGCCCCGGTCATACGTCCGGGCCTCCCAGTAGCTGCACTTGCTGGCGTCAAACAGGACTTCGATATAGGCGTTCTCGGCCTTGGTGCGAGCCTCAATCTGCTTGGTGTCGTCGGCCGGAATGAAGGAGGGAAACTGGTCGAACGCCTTCTTATTGAGAGCGGCTGCGGCATCGAGAACCTGGCGGGCCTCGGTCAGCAGGTCGCGGGCTTTTTTCTGGAACTCCTGGCGATTCGACTGATGGGACGGGTCTTCCGCTTCGAAGATTTCGACGCGGGCCTTCTCGAACAGAATGCGTCCACGCCATGTATTGGCCTGGGCTGCCAGAGGATGATTCGGTGTGGCCTTGGCAAACTGCTGAAACGCCGCCTCCGCCGCATCGAGTTGCTGCCGCTGAGCATCGACATTGTTGAGATCGCGGGCACTCGTCAACAGCGTTTGCGCCCGCTCGTACGGCAGCAACTCCTTCAACTCGGGCGGCAGCTTTCCCTGCTGCTCCATTTGATCGATGTACGCCAGCGCCGTGTCGTAATACCCGCGATCTCGCAGTCCCTCGACAAACGCCTGCACCGGCTCCGCCGCCCGTGCTGGAGTGGCCAGCAGTAGCAAACCCAACCCCGCTGTCAGTGCCAGCCACAGCCTCGACTGCGCGGGGCCGCTCGTGGTCTGGATACCCTGGCAGTGATCGATCATCCCTGAATCGCCGGTCCGCATGCCAAACGCCTCTCATGAATCCGCGATCCGCCCGCTAGCACCGCACCGGATTCGCCTGTCAGCGAGCATACCGCCCGCGCGGCCAAGTCGTCAAACGGCCATTGCGGTACGCCTCTCCTCGCAGTGAAGTTACGTTCGTCGCGTCAGGTGACTGGAGCGGCCCGTCCTTGCTCCGCTCGGACGGCTGGCGTATCCTCTGCGAAAGCATCGGGAGAGGTGCATTCGTTGAGCGCGCGGGGGACTCCAGCTCGGGCCAGAGGCTGCCTGTGGTGGATTCCGTCAGGAGTTCCGCGTACTTTACGGAGGAACTTTCCCGCACCATTCCCCCTGATGAGCCCACTCATGATGCTGCGACGATTGCCATCCATTCTGGCCCTCTTGTGCGCCGCATGTCTCTCCTCTCTCGTCCCAGCTGCGGATTGGCCGTTTTGGCGCGGTCCCAATATGGACGGGATTTCTCCCGAGACGAACCTCCCCGAGAGTTGGGATCCGTCTGCTGAGGGTGAGGCCGGGAACATCCTCTGGAAGACCCCAGCCAATTGCCGGTCGACGCCGATCCTGCTGAACAACCGTCTGTATTACACAGCTCGCGACAAGGAAGAAACACCGAGTCAAGAGGGCGAGAAGGTCGTGTGCCTCGACGCCAAGACCGGCAAGATGCTGTGGGAAACCCGGTTCAATGTGTATCTGTCGGATGTGCCGGTCGAGCGCGTCGGCTGGTCGAGCGTGGTCGGTGATCGCGAGACCGGCGACGTGTTTGCCCTCGGGGTGTGCGGACTGTTCCAGTGCCTGGATGGCCGGACCGGTGCCGTCAAGTGGTCGCACTCGATGCACGAAGAGTACGGACTGCTGAGTACCTATGGCGGTCGTACGAACTTCCCGATCGTGCATGAGGACCGCGTCATTATCAGTGCGGTGTTCGTGAACTTCGGCGAATACTCTCAGCCGACCCACCGGTTCATGGCCTTCGACAAACGCAATGGCCTGCCCGTGTGGTTCACCGGCACTCGCGTTCGTCCCGAAGACACGACGTACAGCTCTCCCGTATTGACCACCGTCAAGGGCGAACTGCAAATGATCTTTGGTTCGGGGGACGGGGCCTTGTGGGCCTTTCAGCCTCGCACCGGCAAGCCGCTCTGGAACTATTACTGTTCGATTCACGGCCTGAACCACACGCCGCTCGTCTCGGGCGGGAAGATCTACTCGGGTGTCGGTGAAGAACTCCTGGACGACAAGGGGCTGGCCGACTCGCTGACGGGGGCGCTGTACTGTCTCGATCCGTCGAAGGCCAAGCCGGGTGATCTCGACCTCAAGAAGGCGGGTGGCCAACTCTGGGTGCAGAAGGAGTGGACCGTCAGTCGCTCCTCGCCAGTCATGATTGGCAACCGACTCTATGTCGCGACCGACAATGGCAAGCTGTTTGTGGTCAACGCCGAGAACGGT
>JAYTWO010000644.1:0-4058 GCA_043743415.1 Planctomycetota bacterium | reverse complement strand
CCGAGCGAGAGCATTGGCTCGACGCGATGACCACGACGCTCGCCCAGCGAGCCTGGCTCAGCGACCGCGATCCCCGACTGGCGCAGACAGTCCGCCCGGTCCTCACCCCGGCCGACATCCACGACCGCATCAGCCAACTCGACCAGCTGTTCGCCGATGCCCCGATCGATCACAGCCGCATCATCGACGACCTCATCGCCGGGCACCTCACCACTCCCGACCTGCACGCGGCCCTCAACGAGGCAAGGTCCGCGCAGACCGAACGCGATCGCTGGATCCTGGCGAACTGGCCGTACATCGTCGAACACCACGAGCTCCAACGCCTCGCCGAACAACACGACGTCCTCGCCCACTGGCCCGCCCCGATCAGGCCAGCGATCGAGGCCGTCCTCGACAAGCTCGCCGCCCGGCTCGACCCCACCGCGTCGGTGGAAAACCGAACCCTCGCAGAGCTCGAGACCGCCCTTGCGACCCTCGACCCCGGTGCACGCCTACGAGACCTCACCCATGAACTCGTCGCGCTGAACGACCGGCTCCACCGAGTCGAGGCCGAACGCTCAACCGAGGCTGACCCAAGCCGGGCGACCCTCCTCGCCGCTGAGCGGGAGACGCTGCGAGCCAACCAGCAGGAGGTGCGCACCCTGATCGCCAGTGAGCGCCAGACCGTCAACCGCCGATCCCTCACCACCACCGACCACGACGCGCTTCGAGCGGCGATCACCCACCGAATGACCACCATCTACCAGCAGGCAGTCGTCGAGCGACCCGAGTGGCTCGTCGATCTACTCACCGAACTCGACGACCGCGAGACGTTCGGCCAACTGCGACCTGCTCAGCTTCGCAAGCTGATAGTCGAAGGTGCCGCAGCGCACGATGTCGACCTCAACCTCGGAGCGCCGGCAAAGGATCGCGCACTCCTCGGTCGATCGAGAATGCGCGCCATCTGAGGCCTGGCGAGCCCCACAACCGAACGCGGCGCGCTGGTTGCGCAACGTCCGCGCGACGTGATGACCCACCGCACCCCGAATGGCTCCGTCCCTAAGCGATCGTCGACTGCGCTCTGTTGGTTGCATCGCATGCTCGCTGTGTTGCACGATCTACGCTTTCTTGAGCCTAAGGGAGGAGTTGAAGCATGGCCCAGTACGCGGACCCCCGCATGCTTCAGCGCTTCGCCGAAGCAAAGAAGAAGATGCTCGATGATTGGGGGGAGGGCGTCAGCATCGCCGCCAGGTCTGGCCATTCGCTCGAAGAGTTACGCCATCGAGTGGTGGTGGATCGTGTAGCTCTGGCCGCGGGTTGCCGTGCTCGCGGCGCTCGTCTGCTGCAGGTCGACCCTCCGCTCTACCGCGACGCGATAAGCAGGTTCTATTACTCGACTTACCATTCCTTTCGCGCAGTCGTCTTCTTCCGATTCGGCGGAGACGATCATGAGAAGCATTCCGACCTACCCAGTCACCTGCCACCGGACTTTCCCGGTCTCGAAATCTGGGCCAACGATCTGAAGTCCGCGCGCGAGACTCGAAATGCTGCCGACTACGACCTCTACCCGAAGGCTGAGGGCGCGTGGCGCGCTGATGCACTCCTCTTGCAAACGACAGCGAAAGACGCGCTATCGGCCGCACGGGTCTACCTACGGACGAAAGGATGCAACGGCATATGACGATCACGCAATCTGAAGCAGAGTCAATGGTTCGAAGTCGGTTCGCGACTGAAGGCGTCGAACTCGTCGATCTCATTGTCCGCAGATACCCCGAAGAGACCATCTTCGTGGCCTCAGTTGCAGCCGAGGTCCTGGAGCAGGCCGCAACCGTGGGCAATCGACTCGACCACGAGCTCAGTGCTCAAGGATTGAACGGCTTCGTAACTGTTCGTCAGACTGTCTCATTGAGCGGCCACGCTTCGGGAAAGCAAGTATCCGGGGCCCACGATCCACGCGCGACCCAACTCGTTCAGCTTCTTCAGTCTCGGTCACGTGCGTCCGAAACTCAGCCAAGTCTGTCGTATGTTCGCGACTCCGTTGCCAACATCACCAAGGCAACAACCGCGCGGCATCATCTCATATTCGGCCGGCGCGGCGCGGGAAAGACTGCGTTACTCGCCGAGGCGAAGGCTCAGGTCGAAAGCGCCGGCGACTTGGTCGTCTGGATAAACCTCCAGCCACATCGTTGGTCCTCGATGGAACGCGTGGTCGCCTCTGTTCTACGAGGCATCGCGGACGCCGTGCAGACACACTACATCGGGCTCAACCACGCTCCGTCTGTAGCGGCTGAAGCTGCAAGGCTTAGCCAGGAGCTGGAACGATCGCTGGCCGAGGAGGATATACCAACGAAGTACATCCGCCAGATCATCCCGAGGATGCAGACCTTTATTCAGAAATTCTGCAATAGCACGGGGCTTCAGGTGTTCGTGTTTCTCGATGACTTCTACTTCATTCCCCGACAAAGCCAGGTTGATCTGTTGGATCTCATTCACGCGGCAGTTAGGGATAGCAATGCGTGGCTTAAGATCGCAAGTATCCGCCACTTGACACGCTGGTTCGAGCCGTCTCGACAGGCCGGGCTACAGATCGGACACGATGCGGACAGTATCGACCTGGACGTCACCCTGCAGGAGCCCACGCGGGCGAAAGCCTTCCTCGAACAGGTACTTCGTGCTCACGCGGACAAGGCAGGCGTCACGTCAATAACCCGCGTTTTCTCAACGAGCGCGCTCGATCGCCTGGTACTCGCATCCGGAAGCGTTCCGCGCGACTACCTCACCCTGGCTGGCGAGAGCATTCTCCTTGCTCAAGGTCGGACCAACGCCCGACTCGTGGGCGTGCAGGACGTGAACCGCGCCGCTGGGGCGGCCTCACAGATCAAGCTTCAGGAGTTGGAAGAGGACCTCAATCCGAATAGCGAATGGGCCGCACAAACACGACGCGCTTTTGAACTTGTGAATCAGTTCTGTCTGGATACAAAACGATGGACGTACTTTCGCGTCGAACTGAAAGACAAGGAGAGGCACAGCGTGGAGTATGACGATTTAGCAAGCCTCATGGACCTTCGTCTAATCCACCTTCTGAATCCAGCATTGTCGGACGAGAAGGTTGCTGGCCGCCGCCACGAGGTCTATCTTCTTGATCTTTCGCAGTACTCAGGTGACCGGCTTCGTAAGCGTCTGCATGTATTGGACTTCGACGGTGGTCATCTAATCCAGAAAGAGACTGGACTAAGTGGTAGTCAGGTTGTCGGGGATACTGTCAAACGGCTCTTCTCGATCCTTCGTCGGGGTCCGGAGATGCCTCTGTCAGTTCTGACGCCCGCGCAAACTCCACCGCCAAGGGGCTGATTGAGCGCGAGCGCTGCGTCATGTGTGCCGTCGGCGGCGTCCGCCCACCGCAAGGCTGAGCCTCGCCTCATCGGCATCGCACTCGCGAGGTTCGGTGCGAATTTCTCATGCGATGGTGAACGGATCTCCCGAGTGCTCAAGCGCCGCCTGCTCAGCGACCCAGCCCATCAAGGCCTCTTCGGTGGCAGTCGCGAGCGAGAGGCCAGGACGGGAACCGAGCGCGAGCCATCGCACGGCGGTGACGAACTGGTCCCAGGCTTCGAGTTCGGTGTCGACGTCTTCTTCGGGCATGTTGTGCTCCTTCATCTCGTCGGGACCGCTATGTCGATGACTGGGCCGTTGGACATCTGTGCCCACTTCTCGATCAGGCGGAGCCCGTGACCGTCTGACGGCGTGGGGGTGGGCGCGCTGTACGCGTCGGCCAACACGCTTCGTACGGTGGTCGGGTCGTAGAGCGGTTCGGCGGCGTGGTCGATGGTGTCGTATGGGTGGATCGCTGTCATTGCGATCGACGCGGTCTGGCGGTCGACGCCGAGCTGTCGGAAGGTCGTCGCAGTCTCGCCCGCATCGAAGCCAGCAGACGCGAGCAGCGCTGCGATTCGTTCCGGCGCTGCCCGACCGAGAAGCTCGGCACGATCGTCGGAGAGAAGGCGGTCTCCGGCACGGGCCAGTTGATCCTCGACGGTTGCCGTCACGGGCCCGGCCTGGGCGAGCGCGAGGAGGTCTGG
>JAYTWO010000643.1:0-28822 GCA_043743415.1 Planctomycetota bacterium | reverse complement strand
GAGGTGTGTCATGGCGGAGTGGATTGCAGCGGAGATGGCGGGGTTGGATTTGCGGGACCAGCGATTGAACGATCGGCAGTGTTTGTTGTTGGAGCGGTTCTGCGCGAATCCACAGGGGAGCATTCCGGAGTCGCTGCAGGGGTGGGCCGCACCCTGAATAAAGGTGTCACCTGAATAAAGGTGTCAGGAACCATATCCGTCTCCCTCGGTCCACTGATGTCAACACAAAGGTTCCTGACACCTTTATTTCTCCCTGCGGCGCCGAGTACGACGGACTTCCAGTCCGTCGTTGAGAAGACTCGACGGACTGGAAGTCCGTCGTACAGTGAGGTAGGTCAGTGAGGTAGGTCAGGCTGTGCCTGATCGTTCTTTGGACCTGCGACTATCCTTTTGCTGTCGAAGAGTCAGGCACAGCCTGACCTACCAGGCCTCATTCTTCGGAACCAGTCGTCGGAGCGGTTAGGACGCGGGCCGAATACAGCGTCAGTGTTTGATAGCGATCCACGACCTGCCAAGTCGTGACTCGATCCTGCCAGCCCGACAACTGGACCAACCCGTCTTGCAACACTGCGGAGGGGGTTTCCGCCTGTCGAGCAATCAGCCAAACCCGCTCACCCGGCTGGGGGATACCGTTGTGGGGAATTCGAAACCCGGCTCGGTCCATGTAGAAAATGGACGGCAGATCACAGGGAAGCGGGACGATCAAACGATGGGATGCGGTGGGAGCCGACGCCACCTCGCGTTGCAGACGCTGCACCACCTCGGGGACGGAGATGTAGCTGAGGCGGTTGTCGGAAGGGAGCAGGACCGGCCATTGTCTGATCCCGTGCCAGATCCCCAGCCCTAGGACCACGAGCACCAGCCCGGCTGTGCCCTCGCGTGGAGCCTTCATCCACTGAGTACCCCACCCCACGCCGCGCGCGGTCAGTAGGCAAACCCACGGCATCAACCACAAATAGATTCGCGGCGGTGGGTTGACATGCCGCACGAAGTTCAACGCCACGACCACCACGAACGGAGACAGCAACCTTAGCCGTGATGAACGATCTCGCGGCCAACTCCACAGCCCCGCCAGTACGGCGACACCCATCACCGAGGCCGGAATCGCCCCTTCCGTCCAGAAGTCCCAGGCACCGACCAGACCTTGCCGGGTCTCCGCCAGAAATTCCCATGAATCGCTCGTCGCCTGACGCATTACGGGATCGTTCAGGAATAGCGTTCCCCGGCAGATATACCCCGGTATGTAAATCAGGCTCGATCCGATCGCCGTCAGCCATCCCAGCAGGACCATTTTCCGGAGTGTCGCTCCGAGTGGTGCAGTTCGCTCCGCGTCAGAGCGTTCTTTCGCGGAGCGTAAGGCGACACTCCCGGAGTGGCCCCCACTAAGCACATACCACAACACGGAGGCGAGAATCGCATACCCCATGATGATCATCGACCAGACGCCGAGAACCACCGCCAGTCCGGCTTGAACCCAACTCCGTTCCGAGCGTCCCTGTCGTGAGGCCAGCTTTGCCAGCGCATCGTCCAGTAATACAGCGGCCAGCATCATGTACTCGTAGCCGCGAGCATCGGCGGAGTAAGTCACCAGGAGTGGGGAGACAGCCAGCAAAGCCGTAGTGAGGAGGGCGGTCGGCGTCCCCATCCAGCGTCTAGCCCAGACAAACCCGACCGGCAGCGTCGCCAACCCGCAACACATCACTCCGATCCGTAGCGCCCATTCCTGCGGCCCGAACAGTCGCCCCGTGACAAACATGCAGAACGTATTGAACAAGTGGTTGTTCGTGGAGTTCAGATCCCCCAATGCCTGTGGGAGCGGTCGACTGGCGAAGTTGATCCAGCTGTAGGACTCATCATATGCCATCGGCATCGACAGCAGAGAGAGGCGTAACGCCGCCCCGACACACAAGATGAAAGCCAGCCAACCGTATCCGTGGGCATCCTGATGGGGACTCCGGGATGGTGTCGGAGACTCGTCTGTCGCGGGGGCATTCGCCAATTGGCAGTCGTCTGCTCTGTCTGCCCCCTCTCCCCCCCATGCGGCATGGCTTTCGGAGTGGACTGCGCTGTGGGGGAGATGGCCGGGGTGAGGGGGCTTGAGCGGGCCATGTGGCTCCCTCACCTCAACCCTCTCCCCCGCAACTTGTTCTTCGGCTGGCTGGCTGTCGCTTGTGGGGGAGAGGGAGCAGGATACCGCCAATGCGCGCATGCCCTCGTCTGTCGTGGGTCGCCAGAGTCTTCGCAGGAAGTCCGTCACTCCGCGCTGCCCGATCCATGCTCCCGCGCTGAGGCTCGCCAGGCTCGCCGTCAGAAACCAGCACACCTGTTGAAAGCGGGTGAACCGCTCGAGCGAAACATCCTCGGGCCGCCGGATGAGACCGCCGTATTCTCGCAGGCTGTCCAGCGGGACGCAGGCCAGCCCCAGCATGACCAATGCAGCCATGCCACAGGCGATTTGCCAAAGCGCGAACACTCTTCCGAGCCAGCGACCCGAGTCCGGGTGCTGGCCCATCTCCATTCTCGAAAGTTTGCCCGCGGGGGTGTTCATCGGTGCCAGAGTCCCTCTTCTCGTGTCGCGCTCAGTCGATGCTAAGACTTGGGGTTGTGGGATGCGCCCCGGGAGGGCGAAGTTCTTGCTGACCCGTGAGCCAAGGGATACGTCAACTCGGGTTGGCGGCTCGGCAGGAGCCTCGCCCTCCCGAGGGAAGCGAACTCCCAAATCTGAGCGTTGATGGTGGTCTAGACAATCGGGGCAAACAACCGGCAGACGTTTTCCACAAACACCCGACTGAGCGATCGCTGGTCCCATTCGGAGAGGCGGATCGTGCGGCAATGTTCCAGGTCGGCCTGGAACTGCTCTTCCAAAACCCGGGCGTACCCCTCGCCGTACAGGGCCAGTGCCACTTCGAAGTTGAGCAGCATGCTGCGGTAGTCGAAGTTCGCGGTTCCCACGAGTGACCACACGCCATCGATGGTCAGCGTCTTCGAGTGCATGATCCCCTTCTGGTATTCATAGATCTCCACCCCAGCCCTCAGCAGGGAGTCATAGAACGAACGTCCGACCCACACCGTCCAGGGATACACGGAATTCCCCGCCACCATGATTCGCACCTTGATCCCCCGCGCCGCTGCGGTCTCCAGGGCCATGACGAGGGGGAAAGTGGGAGCGAAGTAGGAGGTGGCGATTGTGATCGATTGTTGGGCTTCATTGATCGCGGCAAAGGTCAGCGTGTGGAACGGCTCACGGACGCCATCGGGACCACCACTCACGACCTGGGCGATCCCTTGTCCCGAGCGCGGCGGCGGCGGAAACAGAGCGTCCTCCGTCAGTTCTTCACCGGTGGAGTAGAACCAGTCCTCCGCGAACACTTGTTGCAACTGCCAGACCGCGGGGCCTTCCATCCGCAAGTGTGTATCCCGCCAGTATCCGATGTCGGCGTTGGCTCCCAGATATTCATCCCCGATGTTCATGCCACCGGTGAACCCCACGGTGCCATCGACGATGACAATCTTGCGATGGCAGCGATTGTTGAGGGACCAACGTTCCCGAAACGAGGAGCCGGGCAGGAACGACACGACTTGAATCCCCGCTTCGGTCATGGGGGCCAGGAATTTCCGATTCAGGGTCATCGACCCCAGCGAGTCATACAGAAACCGGACCTTCACACCCGCTTTCGCCCTCTCAATCAGCATGTCACGAACTCGTGTTCCCGTGCGGTCCGGTTGCCAGATGTAGTATTCCAGGTCGAGGGTCTGCTGCGATCCGAGGATTGCCTCTTCGATCCGCTGTTGGGTGAGCAGTGTATCGGCGATGATCTCGACCGTGTTGTTCCCCGTCAGGACGCCACCGCATTCCCGGTTAATCAGCATGGCCAGGCGGTTCTGCTGGCGCGTCAACTCCAAATCTCGCAGTTCGAACTGGCTGACGCTGGGCAGCTTCTTGGCCAGGTCGCGGGCGGCTGCCAGTTTCCCCTCACGCCGCCGATGGATGTTATGAGTTCCGATGAGGAGGAACAGGATGCCTCCGAAGATGGGAATGAAGATGATCGCCAGGATCCACGCGGTCGCAGACACCGGTTGCCGCTTGCGGGACAGCACCACCCAGCGGATGAGCGACAGCGTCACCGCGTAGCCCGCGACCAGCAGAAAGATGCGGGAGTAGACTGACATGCACTCTCCTTTTGTAGCACGACGCTCCGCGTCGTGAGTCACGACACGGAGTGTCGTACCACAATGCCTCACTGGCGGACACGGTAGATGCGAATCGGGATCGTGTGGTCCGGCCCCTGGTCGGACTTCAGCAGCACTTTGACCTGCAACTGCTTGAGGCTGGCCGAATCGAGAGCCACCAGGTCACTGACCAGCACCCGCTGCTCCCAGATCAGCTCCATTTGGCCGGCGGCGATCACGGCCTCGACCTCCGTGGCGGAGGCATGCGACCCGGTAATGATGAACGTCGGCAGCGGCGGACCGGGTGCAGCCACCAACAGGTTCGCCCCCGGCTTCACCACGAGGTTCATCTCACTCGTCTGGCTGGCCTCGCTCAGGTGGCAGAACAGCGCGGGCTCACCGATGACATACACCGCAGCGTCGAACCCCGGCACTTCGGAGGGACGCATATCTCGGCGGCCCATGTCGAGTTCGTGGATGATTTGTCCGGTCGCCTTGCGCTGGCCGGTACGGTCGGACCACGCGGGGAGGTGGCCGAATCCGCGAAGGCTGAAGTGCGTCTCCGGGCGACCCGCGACCATGACCAATCCCAATGCGGGCGAAATCAAGCAGACCCCTGCGACAAACACGAGGGAAAGTTCTACTGTCATGCGCAAGTGAATTATCATGTGCGAGAGCATCGAAGCCAGAACTCCAACCAGCAGCCAAGTTGAGACCAGCCACGGCAGCGAGAGTCGGGCATAGGGCGAGTACAAAGGAGTGGAAAGAATGAGCCCACCCCACCACGTAACCAGCATCGCTTCGAAGAGCCGACTTGGATGCTCATCGAACTGTGGCGAGCAATACCAACGGTAGAACAGCCCGACGACCCCGAATAAAGCCACGCTACCGAGGGAGGCTCCCGAACCTGCGAACGCCGAGAGCGGGACTAGACAACTGAGAGCGACAGTCAAGCTCATTCCTCGTCGCCCTTGCAGGAACATCAGCAGCACTCCGGCCACCAGCAATCCGCCCACGCCGACCGCACTCGTCAACCACCCGTGATAGGCGAAGTGCATGCACAACCCGTCCCACCACCCGCCAATTCCAACCAAGTACCCCGCATGGTTCTTCGCCACCACCGAGTAACCACCCACCGACTGCAACCCGTACACGACCGGACTCCACAGGAGAGCGGCCACGACCGCGAACAGCCCCCAGCGGACCAGGGCCTCGAGATCGATCCCAGCTAAGCGGGCTTTGAGCGACCCCGTTTGCTTGGCCGCCGACACCATCGCCAGCAGACCCCAACCGCCCAGCGGAATCGCCACCGCCAGCCACCCGTTGTACTTCGTCCACCACGCCAAAGCGGCCGCGATCGCAGCCCCTCCCAGAGTGAGTCCATTGCCGGACCGCATCCCTCGTCCAGCCAGCCAGACCGCGAGTAGCAACCAGAAGCCGAGCGACACATCCGTCAGAGCCGACCGCGAGAAGAAGATGTGGTAGTCCGAGGTCGCGCACAAAGTGGCCGCCACGATCGCGGCCACCGAACCGAAATAATCGCGAGCCACGGCCCACACCAGCGGGACCATCAGCGACCCGAAGACCAGATTCACCCAGATCGCTGAGTCCGGCGTCCCTCCGATGCCGATCGCCAACTCGCATAGCAACGGGAACAGCGGCGGGGCATACAAATGCCGTTGCGGATACCGGTAATCATCAATATCCGCATACAGATTGGCTGCGTAGACCCCCTCGTCGAAATGTTCGATCGCCAGATGATCCAGTCGATAGAAACGCAGTCCCACCCCGATCAGGCAGATCACCGCCAACACGATCCACTCTCGGCGAGTGTACGGGGGCTGCGAGGAAGCGACTGGGAGGGGAGGGCTGCTCATGAGGTCAAACAATGGAGGCGGGTCTGGAGCGTCGCTGTTGGGGTGAGCGGCGCGGCGCTAGCGGCCGTGCCGTGTGTGCATCACAAAAGTAGGCAGCCCGTCTCCTCTGCCCCCTCTCCCCACTGGCGGCGAGACTTTCGGTGAGAACATGGATGTGGGGAGAGGGCCGGGGAGAGGGGTTCAGAGCGAGCGGCGTGGCCCCCTCACCCCAACCCCCTCCCCCGCAGTGACGTAGTTCCCCGACGACCCAGCCGATTGCGGGGGACAGGGGGCAGAAACTGGCCGCTGCCGACTTTTCTGATGCACAGGCGAGCGCCGTGCTGCTCACGGGTTGGTCCGTTGGCCACGACACTCATCAGGGACTATGATAAGCCCCAGTCCGCCCGCCAGCGATGCTGCACCCACCGGGGGTGATCGCCCCGGCCCACATTGGAGAATGCCTGCATGCCTGCCGTCCACGAAATCTACGATGCCGCGATCCGCCTGAAGGACGCTGGAAACCTCGAAGGGGCGGTGGCCAAGCTGCATGAGGTTCTGGCCATCGAGCCGGGCCACACCGATACGCATTCGGCCTTGGCGGTCTACAACCAGCGGCTGGGGAAGTTCGACGACGCGATTGCCCACGCCCTCAAGGTGGTGGAACTGCTGCCGAACGAGGCGTTCTCCTTCACCCAGCTGTCGGTGATCTACATGCGCTGCGGCAAGATCCAGGAGGCCGAGGACGCCAAGGCCCGGGCTCATGCGATGGGTCACGGGCATTGATTGCCCTTCACCAGTGTTCGCCGTCGGATGCCTCTCGACACTGAGCGCCCCAGGTGATCGTGGCCTCACGAAAGACTCTCCGAGTTCGGCGACTTTGTCGGCTTCAGTGCGAAGTGTCAGAATTGATGTCGACTTTTCCCTCACCGGTTGAAAGCGAATCATGCCTGACCCCGAACCACCACAATCCCCGGATCGCTCTCACTGGCCGGTGACAAAGACGACGCTTCAAGAGGCCACAGACGGTCGCCCACCCGGCGGACCGGAGGATTGGCTGAAGATGATGTGGCCATAGGCGTGCAAGGCGTGGGCCAAGCAGGGAGCACCGGTGGATGAACCTCTACTCCTGCGACATGATGTCCGCGCTCAACGAGACCGGGGGGGACTGTCGTGGGACGTGTCCATTGGCCCGTTCGGGTGACGTGTGGCTCGTCTCGATGCGTTGCATTCGGGAGTGAGTCGGTCCTCACCCATGTCTCTCGCTCTCTACACTCGAACGTCGATCGGGGACGGGCCAATGGGCCCATCCCACTTCCTCATGAACAAGCTCTACCAAAACCACGGTCTTCTCTTCCGCTACCCCGCTGACTGGTCGTTGACCGAGGAGCGGGGGGAGGGGTGCGTCACGATTACGGTGGCCCCGAGCGACACCGGGTTCTGGTCGGCAACGGTGCTGGAGGACCGGCCCGAGGTCGCGGAACTGCTCGAAGCGGCGGTCGACACCTTCATGGAGTTGTACGACGAGGTCGATGTGTTCGACATCTCGACCGAACTGGCTCATCATCCAGGGCTGGGGCGGGACATCGAGTTCGTCTGCTTCGAACTCCTCAACCGGGCCGAGCTGCGGGCGTTTCGCACAGCTCACTGCACCGTGCTCGTCACGTGTCAGGGGACCGACACCGAGCTCGAACTGCTGCAATCGGCTTTCGATGAGATCACCTGTTCCCTGGAGGTGCCGGACGGTTTTCTGGCCGGGCCGCCGCAGCGCTGGGTGGAGGAAGACGAGTGACCAACCGCCGGGTTGCCCTCTGGAAAGATGACCTGTTTCTGGCCCATGACACCGGGCGGCATCCGGAGTGTGCGGAGCGGCTGCGGGCGATTCATGCGAAGTTGGAGGCGTCGCCAGTCTGGCCATCGCTGGAGGTCCAGCCGCTGGCGAAGATCGACCGGGCTCTGGTCGAGCGGGTGCATCCGCCGTTGATGCTTCAGGCCATCGAACGAGTCTGTGCCCAGGGGGGCGGACGGCTCGATGCGGATACGGTCGCCTGTCCCCAGTCGGGCGAGGTCGCTCTCACCGCTGCCGCGTGTGCAGTGGCGGCGGTCGAGGCGGTGGTCAAGGGCAGCTCACAGCGGGCGATGTGCCTCATTCGCCCCCCGGGGCATCACGCCCTCGTCGCCCAGCCGATGGGGTTCTGCCTGTACAACAACATCGCCATCGCAGCCGCCCATGCCCGGCAGGCACTGGGGTTGGACCGCGTGCTGATCGTCGACTGGGATGTCCACCACGGCAACGGGACGCAGGACATTTTCTACAGCGACGGCACGGTCTACTTCTTGTCGTTGCACCGTTCACCGTTCTATCCCGGCACCGGGGATGCGGATGAAACCGGCACCGGTCGCGGTCTCGGCTGGACCCACAACGTGCCGCTGGCCTTCGGCATCAGCCGTCAGAAGTACATCGAGTCGTTCGAGAAATCCCTCTCCCGAGCCGTCGAGCAATGCCGCCCCCAACTGATCCTGCTGAGCGCTGGCTTCGACGCCCATCGCGAAGATCCGGTCGGCTCACTCGGTCTGGAGGTCGAGGACTTCGGCACGCTGACGAAGCTGGTCGTCGAGGCTTCCGCGATCACCGCCGGGGGCCGGATCGTGAGCCTGCTGGAGGGCGGGTACAACGTCCAGCGACTGGCGGAGTCGGTGGAGTTGCATCTGAAGACGCTGGTGGACGAACCGAGAGTGAAGTAACCGCCACTGGGCTGGCCGGATTGGTATCTACACAACTCGAAGTCACCCGAGCAGGTCATTCTCACCTCCGTCTGGGTGTCGCGAGAACCAGAGGATTTCAACGCAAAGTCGCCAAGAGGCAAAGGCGCAAAGGGGAAGTAGCCGAAGTTTGTGAGTGTCTGCCTGGCGTCTTCGCGCCTTGGCGTCTTTGCGTTGAATTCTTCTCAGATTCGCAACGGTAGCTGGCAGCTTGTCAGACAACGCTTGGCGGCTTGGCGTAGACGACTCGATTCCAACCTGCGGGAAACTGACCGAACCAGACAAAACGGTGATTGAAGGGTGGCAAATGGCCGAGTAGGATGAAACAGGAGTCGTCAGTACCTATTTAGGGCGACACCCGTTGCATCCCGCCTAGACTGGCTTCAGAGACTCTTCCCCCTTTGCCCTTTGGGTCCGCATCATGTCGATCCCGCCCCGCCTTCTGACCTCCATGGCAGTCGGTCTGTTCTGTCTCGGCTCGCTGCGTTCGGCCTCCGCCCAATTGGAGTTCGAAGCCGCTCCGATCACCTATGAGACGGCACAGGTCGACACCCGCATCACACGGCTCCAGGCCAAACTCGACTCGGGGGAGATGGAACTCAAGTCGGAGGGCCCGCGCGGGTATCTGGAATCGGTGTTGAAGCTGCTCGAGGTGCCGCAGCAGTCCCAGGTGCTGGTCTTCTCCAAGACGAGTCTCCAGTTGCGGAGGATCACACCGGATCGCCCGCGAGCTGTCTACTTTAATGACGACACGTACATCGGTTACTGCCAGCAGGGGGATGTGTTGGAAGTCGCTGCTCAGGACGCTCAGCAGGGAACGATCTTCTACACACTGGATCAGATCACCGAGACTCCCGATGGCAAGCCGAGGTTCTTACGGGACCGGGGGCAGTGCCTGACGTGTCATGCCTCGTCGCGGACGCAGGGGGTGCCGGGGTTGCTCGTGCGCTCGGTCTACTCGGACGGAGGCGGCCACCCGCTGCTGGGGTCGGGGACGTTCTCGACCGACCACACCAGTCCGTTCAAGCAGCGGTGGGGCGGCTGGTATGTCAGCGGACAGCATGGGGCGATGCGGCACATGGGGAATGTTCTGGCCCAGCGGAAGTCGCCCGAAACTCTCGACCGCGAGGCGGGGGCCAACGCGACCGACTTGTCGAAATTCGTTTCCGTCAAACACTACCTGACTCCGCACAGCGACCTCGTCGCGCTGATGGTCTTGGAACATCAGGTGCAGATGCACAACTTCATCACCTTGGCCAACTTCGAGACCCGCAACGCGTTGCACCATGACGACATCATGAACGACGCCCTCCAGCGCCCCGACGACTATCGCAGCGAGTTGACCCAGCGCCGCATTCACGGCGTCACCGATAAGCTGGTCCGCTATCTGCTGTTCAGTAAGGAGTACGCCCTCGAAGCTCCGGTGTCTGGCACCTCGGGTT
Source organism: Planctomycetota bacterium (assembly GCA_043743415.1). GTDB lineage: Bacteria > Planctomycetota > Planctomycetia > Planctomycetales > Planctomycetaceae > TH-plancto1. Next base: position 18,594 of record JAYTWO010000643.1, on the reverse strand, counting down.
TCGCGGAAGAGTTCGCCACCCGCGGTCCGCGCGATTCCAAGGGCCGCTCATTGCGAGACCTCGACCTCCACACGCGACTCCTCAAGTACCCGTGCAGCTACCTGATCTACTCGGAGGCGTTCACCCAACTGCCGAAGGAGGCCAAGACCGATGTACTGAAGCAGCTGCGTGAGGTACTCACTGGGAGGAACTCCTCACCGGAGTTTGAGCACCTGAGTGCGGAGGACCGGACGGCGATTTATGAGATCCTGAAGGAGACGCTGCCGGGGCTGCCGTCCGACTGGTGAGGCCGTGGGCCAGGCTTCCAGCCTGTCATGCATCCGTTTGGACGAGCGGTCGGTCATAGTTCCCCGTAAGACGGCCTTTCCAGGCCGTCTCGCCGCGAGAAATGCGACCAGACGGCCTGGAAAGGCCGTCCTACTCGGTAGGCTTCCTCTGTCCGTTCGCCTTGTCAAACATCCCAGACGACAGGCTGGAAGCCTAGCCCACTCACGCGGCCTTGGCCGCGACCAAAATCTCGCCGTTCTCGCCGACTTGATCGAACCGAACGGCCATGCGTTTCGAGACCCCGGCCTGTTCCATCGTCACTCCGTACAGCACATCGGCTGCGGCCATTGTGGGCTTGCGGTGGGTGATAACCACGAACTGGGTCATGGCGGCGAACTCTTTGACGACGTTCACGTAACGGCCCACGTTGGCGTCATCGAGCGCGGCGTCGACCTCGTCCAGGATGCAGTACGGACTCGGCTTGCTCTTGAACATCGCGAACAGCAGACCGACTGCCGTCATTGTCTTCTCGCCGCCGCTGAGCAGCGTCAAACTCCGCAGCTCCTTGCCGGGTGGTCGCGCGACGATATCGATCCCGCACTCCAGCACATCGTCCGGATTTTCGAGGATGATGTTCCCATCGCCGCCGCCGAACATCTTGCGGAACAGCACTTGGAAGTTCTGGCGAATCGTTTCGAACGTCTCCAGAAATAGCCGCTTGCTCTCGACGTTGATACGTCGAATGATGTCTTCGAGGGCCGCCTTGGCCTCTTGCAAGTCCTTGAGTTGGGCGCTCAAATCGGTGAACCGATTCTCGACCTCTTCCAGGCTGGCAAGCGCGTCGGTGTTGACGTGTCCCATCATCTTCAGTCGCTTCCGCAGCCGATCGACGGCGGCTTCGAGTTCGGGTCGGACCTCGGCATAGCTCACCCCACCGGTGGGCGAGGCCGTCTCCCCATACCGCTCGCGGAGATGGTCGCCGAAGGCCGATGCGCCGCTGGCCATCAGTTCGCCGAGCGCGAGTTGGTACTCCTCGTCAATCCGCTGGGCGAGCGTCGTCTGCTTCTGGTCGATGTCGCGGATCTTGAGTTGAGATTCGTGAGACAACTCGACGGCCTTGCGACGGTGACGATGCAACTCGTCGAGCTCGCGCGAGTGCTGTGAGCGCTCCTGGCGAAATGTCTCGCGCTCGCGATTGACGATCCGCAAGTCGGCCAGCAACTGCTCATGCACCAACGAACGTTCCGCCAGCGTGGCCTGCGTCCGCAGCACGAGCAGCGTCGACTCCTGTTCGGCTTTCAACAGACTCTCGTAGCGTTCGTTCGACTCGGCTTCCTGATGGACGCGCTGCACCTGATCGGTTTGCAACCGGAGTTGCGTCTCGTTCAAGCTGCGAAGGCGTTCCTCGTGCTTGGCGAGGGCGAGCTGCTCGGACCGCACGAGTTGCTGGACCTCGTGCAGCAGTCCTTCGATGTCGGCGATTTCGGCTTCGCTGGTGTGGACGGTGCGGGTGAGGTCTTCGGCCTCGCGGAGTTCGGACTCCTGCCGCGTGCGTACCGCTTGCAGGTCCGACTCCAGCGACCGCGTGCGCTCGTCTTGTTCGCTGGCCAGGCGTTCGCGCTCGCGGATCGCCTCTTCGATGCGAGTGACCTCTTCGATCTGCGAGCCGAGCCGCATCGAGGCTTCGGCGACCTGCGACGAGCGATGCTGGGCCTCGACCTCGATCACGTCCTGCCGACCGGTGCGAGTCTCCAGGGCTTGGGACAACGTGGCGAGCCGCGCGACATCGGCCTCAATCGCGCGATCGAGCCGGATCACTTCACTGCGCAGTTTCCGCAGCTCGCTCTTCCGCGACAGGACGGCTGCCTCCTGCGGAGCCGCCCCGACGAACAGCACTCCATCCCCGGTGATCAGCTCCCCCTGCATCGTGACGAACCGGCACCCGCGCCCGGTCGTCGCGGCGAGTTGCAGTGCCCGGTCGAGCGTGTTGACGATCCACGTATCGGAGAGCAGCCGCGCGGCCAGACCGGGGACGCGACCGGTTTCGGTGACGAGTTGATCGGCCCGCTGAATGACCCCCGGCTCGCGACTCAAATCGGGCCACTCGCGGCAATCGAGATCGAACAGTTCCAGCCAGTGCGGTTGAGTTGCGATTCGCCCCCGACGCGGTGCCATCGCCGTCCGCAGCTCGATGAACCCCACGCGGTCGAGCAGCCGACCATCTCCCTGATTCAGATAGTCGAGCAGCGGACGCAGATCGTCGACGACCAGAATCTGTGTGCGATCGCCGAGAGCCAACTCAACCAATGGAGCGGTTTCGAGGGCCGTATCGAGCAGGTCGCCGACCGTCCCCAGAATGTTCGACCACGGCGGCTCGCTGAGCGTCTCGGCCCGCCGCAGAATCTCGCGAACCCCCAGCCCGATCCCCTCCTGCTTGCGTTCGAGATCCTGCAACACGTTGAGCCGAGCCAGTGCAGCACTGCGGCGCTCGCGTAATTCCGCCAGTCGCCGCTCGGTCTGCGAGTGCTCGCCCAACAGCGAGGAACGCTCGGAACGGAGCAGGTCGAGTTCCTCGCGAGCGCGCTGGCTGGTGGTGTCAGCTGTGGCGTGGGCTTGGCGGCGCAGGTCAAGTTCGGACTGGGCTGAAGAGAGTTCTGCCAACAGTTGGTCGATCCGACCTCGCGTCTTGGCGAGCGACTCGAGCGCGGTCTGCTGTTGGAGTTCAAGCGTCGCGATCCGTGTGAGGGCCGACTGCGACCGCAGACTCAACTGGTCCCGTTCGACTCGACGTGCCCGCATCCGCGCCCGTGCGGCGTCGAGTTGAGTTCGTAACTCGGAGAGTTCGCGGTCGCGGCCCTGAATGGCCAGTTGCTGCTCGATAAAGCTCTGCTCGAACTGGGTCAACCGACCTGCGGTGTCAACCAGTTCCCGCGCGACGGCCCCCGCGCGGGCGGTCAGTTCGAGCCGTTGCTTCCGCAACCGATCGAGGTCGGCATGCAGCTCTCGCAGGCGGAACGTCTGGTGCCGAATTGTGGCGTCCTGGGCAGCGATGCTCTCGCGATTGGATGATGACTTGCGTTCGATGTCGCGGACCCGCGTGTCAATCTCATGCAGCTCACTATCGGCCCGCTGCACCTGCTCTTCGAGTCTCTGCACGCTGGTCGCGAGGCTCTCCGCTGTGGTGCGAGCTTGCTCCTCGACACCGCGCAACTCGGCGAGTTGTGCAGCCCACAACCGAGCGTCATCGGCGGCGAGCCCCGTCCACAGGGTCTTGAGTTCGGTCGAGATCTCGCGGAACTTGGCGGCCTTGCTGGCCTGGCTGCGGGTCGAGTTCAGTTGGGCTTCGACCTCGTCGACGATGTCGGTGAGCCGCTGGAGGTTCTGGTCGATGCGTTCGATCTTGCGCTGGGCCTCGATCCGTTTCGACTTGAAGCGCGAGATGCCCGCCGCCTCTTCGAAGACGAGGCGGCGGGCGGCGGGGTTGGACTGCAGGATCTGATCGACCCGCCCCTGTTCGATGATGCTATAAGCCGCCGTCCCCGCCCCGGTGCCGAGGAACAGATCGCGGATATCTTTGAGCCGCACGACCGACCGGTTGAGCAGATACTCCGAGTCCCCGCTGCGATAGAGTCGTCGCCCGACCTGGACTTCGGCAGCGTCCATCGGGAACAGTCGCTGCGTGTTATCGAACGTCAGCATGGCTTCCGAGAAGCCGCTGGGCTTGCGGCCGTTAGAGCCGTTGAAGATGACATCGGTCATCTCGGTGCCGCGCAGGCTCTTGGCGCTCTGGTCACCGAGGATCCATTTGATGGAGTCGACGACGTTGCTTTTGCCGCTTCCGTTAGGCCCCACAACGCACGTCATCCCCGGCGCGAACTCGAACACGGTTCGATCCGCGAAGCTCTTGAATCCAAAGAGTTCGAGGGACTTGAGCATGAGAACAACGGGGTCCGTCCGATGATTGAGGGGCGTGGGATAGGCTTCCAGCCTGTCAGGCTTCCCGATAGACGACAGGCTGCAAGCCTATCCCACGGGACCGAGCTACTGCACCCCGAAACTGACGCCGCTCATGCCATCGGCGGTGTCGAGATCGGTGGGAGCCGACTTCGATTCGGGAACCGTGTCCATCTCGGTCTCGACATTCAGCACGCTGGGGTCGATGTCAAACAGGTTCGGCATCAGAGCGGAACTGCCAATCATCTCCGTCGCGGGGCCTTCCGCCATGTCGGGTCGCTGGAACGTGCGGCCTGCCTGCGGGAGTTGGTCGAAGGCCAGCATGCCGTCCAGGTTCCGCTGCTTCTGAGCCTGCATCAGCATCTCGACGATCGCCGGGTACTCGACTCCGAGTTCAGCGGCAGCGGCGATGACATCGGCGACGCGGAGGCTGGAGTAGAGTTCCTTCGTGGGTTGACCGGGAAGGATCAGCGTGAGTTTGACTTTGGTGCCGTTTTCGGGGCATTGAATGATGACATCGTGTCCGGCCCGCATCACGAGTGGTGAAGAGAACTGCTGGTCGACGCCGAACAGCACGACCTCGGGCTTGCGACGGCGGGTGACGTGAATGGCGGGTTCCTGCGTGGTCTCGATCAGATGGACCGAGAACCCGGTCTCGTACGGGTACGTCATGATGGACGGATCGTTCGGCGAGGCAATCGACAGAGCGCGATACGCTCCATACCGCGTTTCGATGCTCTCATGCTGCAACAATTCCCGCATGGCGATGATGGCATCGCCATCGGTCAGCGTCGACAACGCCGCCAGGGCAAAGACACGGAACGCGGGCTCCTGGTCGGCCACCTCTTTCAGCACCGCCACGCCCGACGCATCGTTGAGATACGCCAGTGACTCAGCGGACCGGAAGCGGGCTTCGAGCTCGTCGGCCTTCAGACCATCCTTCAGGATCGGGATCGCCTCGGGGCCGATCGCTTCCAGTTCCAGTGCAGCCTGCGCACTGGAGTCGCCACGCACGAGGGAGCTGGCGAGTTCCTGCAACCGCAGTTGATGATCGACCGAAGTCTCGGTCAGGCGGATGGCGCGGATGGCCTGCAAGTAGCGGGGGTAGTTGTCGCGATAGCGTTCGGCGACAATGAGTTCGATCGATTGATCGGTCTTGGCTTTGGCGAGGGGCCGCTTGATCCCCCCGTGGTCATACCCCGCGAACCGCTGGCCGATGCGATCGGCGATGCGGGTGGTCATCTTGGCCCCCTTGTAGTCCTCGCGGAGCTTGATGCCCAAGTCGCGGTTGAGTCCGGTGTACTTGCCGCCTCCCGGGATCACGCCGACGACCAGACCGGCAGTGTCGTTCTCGTCTCCGCGGACCATCATCGGGCCGTGGCAGATGCCCAGTTCGCGGCCTTCCTTCAAGCCCCCCGCGTCCGCCAGATAGGCGTACTCGCGCAGGAAGCAGGGCATCAGCCGCCCACCGCGCAGACTCGTCGTCTGGCTGCCTTCCGGAAGCTTGACCTCCACATCCATCGGGTCGCCCTTGCGAATCAGCGGAGGGATATAGGCCGTCACAATCACCAGCGCTGTGTTGGGCGATCGCAGCAGCGATTCCGGATCCTCGATCTTACGGCGGCGCATCTCTTCGAGCAGGATCTTCCGCTGCGGAGTCGCCACCGAGCTATCCCCTTCCCCGGTTCCATCGAGCCCCACCACGAGTCCCACGCCCTGCACCATGCGGACGGTGTCACCCCCGATGGAGATGTAATCTCCCACCAACCGGGAGTGCCCCTTTTCGCCACGCAAGGCATCGCTCACGCGGGCCTTCCGCCGGTTGTCCGGATTCAGCATTCCCGGCAGTTTGTAATCGAAATCGAGGTCGAGTGCCTGGCACCCGGCGCAGAGTAACGCCGACAGCAGAACGCACGTCGAAAGCGAGCGATGAAATCGCATGTCGCCATCCTTGGCTGGGAAGGGAGCCGTCAGCGCCGCAAGGGCGAGGAGTGGGGTGGGGCAAGCGGGAGGCTGAGGCGCAGAGTGGCGCGAACCTCCCGCCCGAGGGGAGGCGGGACACTACGGCGGAGCTTTGGCCACGGTCAAGAGAGTCGGCCTTTTCCGCCGGGATCAGCCCCGAGGTCGTGCAGATTTGGCCGAACCAGACCGCTCACACGCAGGCAGTTTCTGCCGGTGCGGTCGGGAACCTCCGTCGCTTGCCTGGTCGACATCGGGGACGCCCGCCCTCAATACGGAGGAATTCAGTGGCCAGCCGCGATCCCTGAGTCAGAGTCTTGACTCTGCCGGATCGCCATGCGTAGCATCATCAGAGGTGGCAGTCCGCTAGAGTCGCCACATCCGGCACTCTCGGCAGAATTCCGGTCGGCCTGCGGTGTTTGAGCATTTCGACCGATACGGGATGTGAGGTACTCTCAAACGGGTGCCGTTGGGCACCATTGGGCACCATTGGGCAGTTGCGTTCGGGGACAGCGATGAACACTCTCGGCAAGATTCTGATGGGGCTGCTGATGCTCTGCCTGTTGGCAGCCACCTACTTCACCACGGGGGTGCTGAAGGCCCGATCGACATGGCTGCAAAAGATTGAGGCGACCTCGAAACAAATCGCCGATGCCGACGAAAAGCTGAAGTCGGCTAAGAAGCAGTTCGAGGATGCCCGCGATCTGGTCCACCAGGAAAATCTCAAGTGGGGCAAAGCCTATACGGCCCCGAATTCGGGACCAGCTCCCGCCGGAGATGGCTCCGTGGATCTGGGTGCCGGTTCCGATGTGGGGATCGGGCGTGGTCAGCCCGACCCGACGAAACTGCCGATCGTACACATCTTTGGAATGGATGCTCAAAACAAGTCGGTCTACGTGGGGGACTTTCAGCTGACGGAGGTGCGGCAGGGCATTTCCGGTGGCATGCTGACCCGCCCGCCGTTCACTGGCGAAGTGGCCAGTTGGCCAAGTGGGGAGTATCGGGTTCGCGATGTGGTGCCGTCCGACATCCTCAGCGCAGTGGCCGCACTGCGTACGATGATCATGCTGGCCGAACAAGATGACCGGCAGGAGCAGGCGATGCTGGTCTACCAGAACGAAAACCTCGCCGCCTCTCAGGCGGCGTTGGATCAACGCATGCTGGAGCTGAACGGCGATCCTGCCGCTCCCGCCACTGCGGGACCCGATGTGATCGACGGTCTGGTCCAGACCATGCGTCGCGAAGAAACCGCTCGCAACGCACTGGTCCAGCAGGTGGATGCTCTACGTCGCGAATTGAGCGACATGCACCTGCAGTTGACGACGACACTGACAGAGAATCAGACCAGCATTCAAAAGCTCGTTGAAACGACCAGCACCCAGCCCTAGCCAAGTCCCGTCGCCACCGAGCCGGGCAAAACCACCGGGAACTGCCCCCGTGTGGTCCGACGCTCCCGCATCAAGGGGCACTCATGAACACCAGACGAATCCTGGTCGCGCTGGGAATTGTCCTCGCAGGGCTGGCCTCTGACGGACGCGCCGAAGAGCCCCACGCAGCCGACCCCGGTTGGGGATCGATTGACGGACAGTTCCTTTTGGACGGTCAGCACACCCCTCAGCCACTATTCACCAAAGGTGATCCGAAGGTCAAGGATTCGGCACTCTGTGCCAGCGAGGACATCCCCGACGACTCACTGGTCATCGACCCCACGACGCACGGGATCGCCAACATTTTTGTGTACCTGCATAAGGCCCCAGATCGGATTCACCCCGACCTGAAGGCGATACCGGCCAAAGCCGAACTCACCGCGAATGGGTGCAGGTATGTGCCCCACTGTGGCATTCTGCGGGTGGGGCAGGATCTCAACGTCAAGTTCACGGAAAACGTGGCCCACAATGCGCACTTCACTCCGATCGCCAACTTCATGCCGGGTTTCATAGTGCAACCGAACGACCCAGCTGGAATCGACTTCCGTTTTGAGCATCGGGAGCCCACACCGATGCAAGTGACGTGCGACATCCACTCCTGGATGACCGGCTACTGGACCGTCCTCGATCACCCTTACGCCGCCATCACCGACAAGGATGGCCGATTCCAGATCGAGCAACTCCCGGTCGGCGAGCACTCCTTCCGAGTCTGGCACGAACGCTGCGGCTGCGTGCAGCGCGACTACAAAGTCACCGTCTCGCCGGGCTGCAAGACGGTGATGCCGATCGAGCAGGTTTCCGTTTCGAAGCTGCAGCGAATGTAGGGGGGATAACCCTGTTTTGGAAACGCGGTCTCGGAGTGAGGGTGGTCACAACTTCATCTGGACTATCGTGGGAGTCGTCGACGACTCAACATGCTGACGAGATGGCAGTGCCTGGGGCAGTCGATCCGTCTTGATATACTCCCACCCATGTCCTCACTCGTCAGCCTCTTCGACCGTCCGGCCTTCGAAGCGCTCCGCAAGGAGTTGCGACTCGACCCGACGGTGGTGCGGCGGTTGCGGACGGATTTGCTGAAGCACTTCCGAGCGGATGAGGCGGCATTGGCTCAGTTCCCAGCGGCGGACCGGATCGCGGTGCATGCGTTGTCCCTGTATCACCGCAGCGACTCAACGGTCGATGGGGCGACGAAGCTCCTGCTCAAGACCGCCAGTGGGATGTTGATCGAGTCAGTGATCCTGCGCGTCGCCTCGGGGCGGACGGCGTTGTGCGTGTCGAGCCAGGTGGGGTGTGCGGCGGCTTGCGACTTCTGTGCCACCGGCAAGATGGGGATTGCTCGCAACCTGACTCCGGCAGAGATCCTCGACCAACTCTTGATCGCGGGGCAGCTACTCGCCCCGGAGAAGCGTAAGGTGCGGAACATCGTCTTCATGGGGATGGGGGAGCCGTTTCATAATGAGGCGAACCTGTACGAGACATTGGAGGCTCTGACCGCGCCGGAGCTGTTTCATCACTCGCCGACCAAGTTGCTGGTGTCGACGGTCGGGGTGGCGGATGCGATGCTGCGGTGTGCAGAGCGGTTCCCGTTGGTCAACTTGGCGTTGAGCTTGCACAGCGTTCGGCAAGAGGTCCGCGAGCAGTTGATCCCGCTGGCCCGGTCGTACCCGTTGACGCAGTTACGTGAAGCCGTCCGCGAGGTGAACGCGAGGACGCGGACCCCGGTGATGATTGAGTACCTGATGCTGGCCGGCCGGAACGATGCGGAAGCCGACGCCCGCGAGCTGATCGCGTGGGTCTCGGGGCTGCGGGTGCATGTGAACCTGATCCCGTACAACCCGATTGAGGAGTCGCCGCACTTGGTCGGGAGCGACAAGCCCACGCGCGAGGCATTCGCCGCCCAGCTCAAGGCGGCTGGCATCGAGACGACGTTGCGGTACTCGTTGGGTCAGGATATCGCCGCGGCCTGCGGGCAACTGGTGCGGCACGAGAACCGCAAGCGGGCGCTGGGGAGTGGAGCCGGTTCGTAGTCCCCTTCGCCCGAATGTGGACGCACGGTTTCGGCGTTCGCGAATGAGATCGACATCCGCTGAGGCCGTGGCATGCGTTCGTTCGCTGGTGACAAGCCGCCCACGTTCTTGGCGAACGTAGCGACATGTAACCGTTCACACCCCGGTCATCACACAGAGGGACATTGAGCAGTCTGATTCCCCAACCTGCAACAGTGATGTCTGGCCACCTGGCTCACGGAAACCAAGCATATTCCTGTGCGCGGACTCATTAATGGGGAGGGGCAGGAACACTAATCTTCGCTTATCGACACTAATCCGGGGGCTCGAATCGAGACGCGGAAGGGCTGTGGATGACGATTCATTCAGCCAGCCCACCCCTTCTTGATTAGTGTCGATAAGCGAAGATTAGTGTTCCCAGACTCTTCCATTTCTGCTCAAGGCGTGCTCACGCAATCGGAGATAAATACAGAAAATACGGGGCGTGAACGGTTACGCGACATAGCCCCTTCGCCCGCAGGTGATCGGGCCAGTTCGATGGCTCACGCGATTCGGCTACGCCCGCTCCCAGGGGAAGGCGATCACGTCGTCGATCCGCTCACAACTCCAGAGCCACATCAACAGCCGGTCGAACCCCAGGGCCACGCCCGCGCTCGGTGGAAAGCCGCGACGCATGGCAGTCTCCAGATGGCTGGGCGTGGGGAGAGCACTCAGTCCCTCACGAGCCCGTAACGCCGCCTGCCGCTCCATCCGCGACCGCAGCTCATCGGCATCGGTGATCTCGTGATACCCGTTGCATAACTCGACGCCACCGATGTACAGCTCGAATCGCTCGGCCACCGGCGGGTCTTCATCTCGCACTCGTGCGAGGGCCGATTGTGAAGCGGGGAAGTCGTGCAGGAACATCGCTCCCTGCTGCGTGATCCACGGCTCGACGCGCTCCGCCAGGAGGACGTTCAGCCATGCATCGCGGTCGAGCGACTCCGGCGCATGCACCCGCACAGCGAGCGACTCCGCGAGTTCGCGCAATTCGGACACGGACAGCTTCAAGACCCGCGAACCGACCGCTCTCTCGAAGGCCAGATCATACGGCACCCGTTCGAAGGGGATCTTCGAGAGAATGCGCTGGCAGGGGATCAGCGATCCGGCCTCTCCGGCGACGAGGACCGCTTGCCGCACCAGAGCCTCGGTGAACGCCATCTGCTCGCGGTCAGTCTCACCGACGCGGTACCACTCGAGCATCGTGAACTCGGGGTTGTGCCGGGGTCCGCGTTCCAGGCTGCGGACGGCCTTGGTGAACTGAAAGATCGCCTGTGCCCCGGCCACCAGCAGCCGCTTCATGGCGAACTCGGGCGAGGTTTGCAGGTAGCGCGGCGGGACTCCCGCTCCGACGGGGATGGCGATGGGGTCAAGCCACAAGTCGACGCACACATCGCTGGACAGCAGCGGGGTCTCGACCTCCCAGTACCCCTGGGCGTGGAAGAACTGGCGGATGGAGTGCGTCAGTTGGGACCGGGCCTGGAGCGTAGTGATCGATGCCGAGGGGAGGTCGAGGGAGTCGGGTGGGGGCATGGGAAAGAGGAGGGGAGAGGAGGGGGAGGGAAATCCGAATTGACCCTACATCCTCATCCCTTCCTCGGCATAGGCGGACAGCGCCCAGTACCTCCGCAGATGCTTTCCGCTCCACTCGCGCCATTTCTCAAACGCGGCCTCGCGGGCTGCGTCGCTGTCGAACGAGACGGTAACGGTGTTGACGTTCCCGGATTGGTCTCTGGGGAGTACACGCAACCCAAAGTCGGTGGGGTTTTGCTTGTTCATCTCGATCAGTGTGGCCAACGCCAGATCCCGCAACTGGGTCGACGCATTCTTTTCATTGTTGGGCCCGCGACCGGTGTTCAGTTCATACGGATCACTCAGCAGGGTCTCGACCTCCGCCATTTCCGCAGCCCCGCCATAGCGGATGATCGCCATGAACGCGAGATTCAGCTGATGGGGATTCGTCTTCTGCTTGAGCATCTCCAGGGCCGGAGACACCGCCTCCGGGAGCGCGAGTCGCATGGCGGAATTCAGACGATCGAACGCCGCCCCCGCGCGGGGTGTGACGACCCAGTGTGTCACCAAGGCTTGGAGCAGTTGCCCCGCGGGAGTTTCGTTGACTCTCTGGATGGCGGCCTGAGAGATCGAACGGGATGTCCAGTTCGCCAGGTCTTCGGGGGGGTTGGCATCGGGATGGATGAGCATCAGGAGGATCGCCGAGGTGTTGGCGGTGGAGAGTCCCTGAGCCCCGATCCCGCCCGTCGCCCCAAAGTTTTGCATTTGCCGCTGGAGTTCCATGGAGATCAATTGCGGATGCGCCAAGGCTCGGACGAGTGAGGTATTTCCTCGCAGAATGTCGGCATATGCGGCACGGAACTCCGGGGAGTCTTCCACCAGGTCGGCCACGACGGACCACCCAGGCAGAGTCGTGGTGGAACCGGGAGCGAGAAACGCCTCGATGGTTTCGTCGAGTCCGTCGACTTCGATCTGCTCGATCAACACCTGAGCCCGGCGGCGGAGTTCCGGGTCGGGACTCTGAAGGGCCTTCACCAAAGCGGGCAGGACCGCCGGTCCCGTCTCTCGGCAATCGGCTTCGGCTTGCAGCCGTTCCCGAAACGAGGGGGCTCGCAGTCTCGTCACCAAATCCGCGATCTGGGCCGGGTCCACCGGTTTCTGAGGCGAGTCAGCCCAGGCACCGCACGACAGAATCCACAGCACGCTCACGATCCACAGGACGACGAGCCGCGCTGCCAGCCGTTGCCGCGCTGCGGACGGAGGTTCGTTTGGGCTGTGGCCCGAAGCGATGAGGAACTGAGTGTTTCGCATGGAGAATCCACTCCCCAGTGTCCACCGGCACCGCATCGAACGCTGCGGACCAGCGGGGAAGTCGAGGTACGCCCCCATTCATACCATCTGGAGCCCCCATTCGACCAGTCGAATCCGCAAGAAGAGGCCGAACAAGGGGGGCGCATTCGTGGGAGTCCAGCCTTTAGGCTGCTCCGGTGCAGCCTAAAGGCTGGATTCCCACGAGGGAGTCGTGAGCCTGACTTTCAGATACCGTTCCCCTTGCGTGTCATAGAAAAAGATCAGGTTCTGATCGCTCGCCCAAATCGCTCCCAGGCGGATGCTTCTGGGCCCATGCAGCTGAAACTGCCGACCGCAGACCCGCCCCCGCATCAGCAGCGGGTGTTCTTGGGTCACGAACTGGTCTTCCAACAGGCTCTCCTTGGCGCACAGTTGTGCATGAACATACTGTCGCAGTTCGTCGAGCGTTGCGATGGGAGTGGTGGTGTCCAGCATAGGGCTTGAAGCGGTCGTTCGGGGGTATTTCAGAGTGGGTCAGTCACAGGTCGCAACTGGGCTATCGTCGGAAATGCCAGCCAGACTTCCCCGCGACCGAAGCCCCTTGACCGACCGGCACAGCCGCAGTCAACGGAATTCACGGGGAATTCCTCAAGCCCTCAATAGGAAGGCTTACCAGGTGTGGATCACCACGGATTCCCAGCGTTTCCGGCAGTCTCAGAGGCCGAGATTGAACCACGGAACACGCGGAACACACGGAAAAAAAACAATGCGGAAATCGTTCGGAAGGAGACCACTTTTGGGGAGTGACATTGCCCGAGAGACAGGCTTTCGCCCCTCAGCGAGACTCTCGACAGCCGCAGCCTTTCCTCTCTATTTCCGTGTATTCCGTACTACTCACGTCACAAATTTGCGCACGCTGCGCAAATTTCCGATGGCCCGGAGACTTCTGTACCCCGAAGGGGTTATCCATCACAGCCCAGGGTCGCGACGCAGGAGCGCACCCTGGGAAACGTGGTCTGGGGAGCCCAACCCTGAAGGGGTTGTCCACCCGCGTGACCCTGTGTGGAACCCCTTCAGGGTTCGCCCCCTGCGAGCGACTGGACCCAGGGTGCGCGACCGGTGGTCGCGACCCTGGGCTGTGATGTTTCACCCCTTCAGGGTGCAGAGGCCACCTCGACGAAGAGTGTATTCTGGCTGATGGCTGACTGCTTCCCCTTCGGTTGCGGCTGTGCCGCGCTGGGGATTCCGTGGTTCAACCTCTGGTCTTGGGAAGGATCTCCCGACATCGCGCAAGGCTGATTTCAAGACACCGGTAGACTGAGTTGACGAGGGGATTCCCGTGGTAATCGCACTTGGGAAGCCCTGCCCTCGATGGGTTCGGAGTCAGCCCCTCCATCAGCTATGATGCGTCCTCCCATCACTCGGGCGGACTCACCGCACCGAGATTCTTGTCAGACCCACGTCGATTGACCCCTTCAGGAGAGGCTTGTGCCGTCACCTCTGCACGCATTGGTTCAGAGCCTGGAGGACAATATCGCGCAGGCGATCCTGGGCAAGAAGTCGGCCATCCGGCTTGCCTTGGTGGCACTGCTGGCGGAAGGGCACCTGCTGATCGAGGACGCTCCGGGGGTGGGGAAGACCTCGCTCTCCAAGGCTCTCGCCTTCAGCCTGGGCTGTAAGTTCACGCGGCTGCAGTTTACGCCCGATATGCTGCCCAGCGACATCCTGGGGGGGAGCGTGTTTCTGCCCAGCACGGGGGCGTTCGAGTTCCGACCGGGGCCGATCTTCACGCAGATCCTGTTGGCGGACGAGATCAACCGCACGACCCCGCGCACGCAAAGCGCCCTGCTCGAAGCGATGATGGAGCGGCAGATTTCCATCGAGGGGAAGACCTACCCGCTCGACCGCCCGTTCTTCGTGTTGGCCACGCAGAACCCCTATGAGTTCGAGGGCACCTACCCCCTTCCCGAAAACCAGCTCGACCGTTTCATGATCTGCATGGACATCGGCTACCCCGACAAAACCGCCGAGAAAGCGGTCCTGCTCACGCACCGACTGGGGGAGCCGGTCGATCGCTTGAAGTCGGTCATCTCGATCGACCAAGTCCTCGCGCTGCAAGCGGCGGTGCGCGAGGTGCGGATGGACGATTCGATCAGCGATTACATTCTGGAAATCGTACACCGCACTCGATCGAACAACGAACTGACGGTCGGGGTCAGTACGCGCGGGGCGATCACATTCTCTCGCGCGGTGCAGAGCCACGCCTTCGTCGAAGGTCGGGAATATGTGATCCCCGACGACGTGAAGCAGATGATGCTCCCCGTGCTCTCGCATCGCGTCGTCTGTGCGGGGATGTTACGCGAGGGACAGCGCAAACGGGCCCAGGCGGTGCTGCAACAACTCGTCGACCGGATTCCCGTCCCGAGGTAACGGGCCAGTTGTCGGCGATTTCTTCGAAGTCGCCGACACTCCGTGTGGCGAAATCTCCACTGGTCGCTTCTGTAGCTCAAGCCGGTCGTGGCGTGGCGGTTTCTGGGCCCAGCTACGGCGGTACGCTTGCGAACGGTCGGACTCCTAGACATGATCGCTAGAGATGACCGCTCCCTGCGAGAGGAACCGCGATGCGTCCCCTGATCCTCCCACTCCTGCTCGCCGCTGCCGTGCTGAGCGCCCCGCTCCGAGTGGATGCAGAGACGACCGCGCAGCAACGTTTTCTGGTTCGCGTTCCGCCGCGACTCACGATTCAGGCTCCTCCCGCCGAGGCCATCGCCAATCTGTCCCCTGACGAAGCGCAGGTCCAGGTGCCTCAACAGGTGTGGGACATCTCGTCCAACACGTCATCCGGAGCCACGGTTCAGTTCGCCACTGAGCAGAGCTTCCACAACCTCGACGACGACTCGATCCGCCGGGATGCTCAACTGAATGTGTCGATCGTCAGCCAGTCTCGAGCCGGTGCTTGGACCGTGACCAAATCCGAGGACGCCACGGCTCACCAGATCGGTGAGGAATCGGCCTCGGTCCAGGTCCGCTCCGCTCTCGCCGGATCAGCTGTGATCGGGCTGACGGTGACATTCCTGCAAGGGAACGACTTGTCGACGCCGGGTGGCGATTATGTGACGACGGTGGTGGGGACGATCACGGCGAATTGAGCCGGACTCGTGGCGGTAAATTCGCCGCGTGGTGGATAACTGTTCGCAAAGACTTGTCACGGGGATGATTCCGCATGCTCTTTGTGCGTGGGTGGCATGCGGTCCGTGATTTCGCCGATTGTGGCGTAAGAATTGCTAATTGGGGAGATCAGATCCCCTGGTGGCTTGGAGAGTGCAAATGCCGTCCCCCGTCGTGCGTCGTCACGGTTTTACGCTGATTGAACTTCTGGTCGTGATCGCGATCATCGCGGTCTTGGTGGCACTGCTGTTACCGGCGGTGCAACAAGCGCGTGAGGCAGCCCGGCGGTCGCAGTGTAAGAACAATCTGAAACAGATTGGTCTGGCGCTGCACAACTATGAGTCGTCGTTCACACGATTTCCGCCGAGCATGGCCATCAACCCCATGGTCACCACCAATGCGTCGTGGTCCGTGCATGGGAGAATCGCTCCCTATCTGGACCAGGCAGCATTGTTCAATCAGATTGACCTGCAGAAATCCTGGTCCGATCCGGTGAATGCTTCCGTCGTTTCCGGGTTTCGAGTTCCGGTTTACGTCTGTCCCTCGGATGCAAAAAGTGACTTTGCACGTTCAACTTCGGGGGTGAACCTGTACTCAACGAACTACGGAGTCAACCTTGGTTCGTGGTTCTACTACGACCCCACCACGGGACGTGGTGGAGATGGTTTGTTCTACCCGAACTCCTCGACCCGAATCGGAGATATCACGGACGGTGCCAGCAATACCCTGCTGGCCTCAGAGGTCAAGTCGTGGCAAGCCTATACCCGAAATGCGCCACCCCCTTCGACTGCGATCCCCCAGTCTCTCGCCGAAGTGGTGGCAGCCGTCGATGTCGGGTTGAAGGACCGCATTCAGCCCGCGAGTAAAGACGGGACGGCCCACACCGAGTGGCCCAACGGACACGGACACCACAGCGGTTTCACGACCACAATGACGCCGAATACCAATGTGCTCTGGACCTACCAGGGAGTGACTTACGATGCAGACTACGCATCACGTCAAGAGGGTTCGAATACGACTTTACTCAGTTATGGGTCGTTAACATCCCGGAGCTATCACACGGGAGTCGTACAATGCGTGTTGGCCGATGGATCGGTGCGGGCCATCGGCCAGAACATCGCCCTGTCCGTCTGGCGTGCGCTCGGCACCCGGGCCGGAGGTGAAGTTCTGGGCGAGTTCTAGCGAGTCACCGAATTCGTAAGCATCCTGCGCCTCCAGCGGCCTCACGTCACCCACTCGAAAAACCCCATCGCATCCAGCTGGCATCGCAGTTCGGTGACTTGCTCTGCCGACAGATTGCCGTTCGGCAAACGCGCTGGTCCCACGGGAACGTCGAGCATCCCCATCACTGCCTTCGCCGCCCCCATGTAGCCGTAGCTTACCAGCAACTGAATCAACTGGACGCTGCGGAACTGTTCCTCTTGGGCTGTGGCGAGGTCGCCGCGCTGGAAGGCGGCGATGAGCCTCGTAGAGAGCGGTGCGGCAAAGTTGAAGGTGCTGCCCACCGCTCCCTTCGCGCCGAGAGCGAGAGCTGACAACAGAAACTCATCGCACCCGAACGGCACATCCCAACGCCCCATGTCGGCCCGCAGGCAGAGTTGGTACGCCATCAAGTCGGGGTTCGTGAACTTGAGTCCCGCCAGCGTCGGGATGCGGTCTTGAGCCTGTGCCAGAAACTCAGGCATCGAGAAGCTGACGCCGGTCATCGACGGGATGTCGTCGAAGTAGAATGGCGTCTGCGGGGCCGCCGCCGCGGGCGACGCCGCGCCGGACTCCCCAGGGTCAGCGTCCCTAGCGCCAGCGCCCGGCGTGTGATCGAATTCTAGGCAAAGCCTTCGCGTCGCAATGAAATGGGGTGGATTCATTCTTGGGCGAACGGTCAACTTTCTCTGACCGCTGGCCCTGCAGCGGGGTGAGCGAGTCGCGGGGGGCATGTTGGTGGATCCCGTCCTGCCGATCGCAATACAAAGGGACGAGCCTCGTAGCTCGTCCCTTTCGATTCTGTCTGTCACTCAAGAACAGCGTTGTTACGCGGTCTTCATCGCGGCACCGAGGATGCGGCTGGTGCTGGGACGCATGACGCGGGGGTCGACTTGTTCGGCCTTGAGGAGACTCGCGCGGACATCCTTGCCGGAGATCGACACGGGCTTCTCGTCTTTGTGCTTCTCGCACAGGTCGACGCGGCCGCACGACTCGTAGTAGGCTGCGAAGCCGACGTTGACGGTCTTGATCTTCAGGTCACCCTTGAGGTTCTTGAAGATCTCCTGCGCGTCGAAGTCGCCCCAGATGTTGCTGCCATCGGCGTATGGCACGTCGGCGTGCTTACGACCGATGATGATGTGGCTGTAGCCCATGTTCTGGCGGTAGATGCCGTGCATCACCGCTTCCTTCGGGCCGCCGTAGAACATCTTGATGTCCAGGCCAAGCAGCTTGACACGGTCCGGCACCGACTCGTTCCGTGGACCCCACAGAGCCGCGTCGCTGTCGCCATCGCCGAGGGCACGCTCAGAGATGAGCTTCTCATACGTCTCCATCCGGATTTCGGCGTTAACATCATCACCCTTGGTCTCGCCGATCAGCGGGTTGAGGACGGCCCCGGCGTTCAGACCCTGACGAATCAAGGTCTCCAAGCCGTAGACCAGAGCGTATTCGTGAGCCCGATGCAGCGGATTGCGGGTCTGGAAGGCGACGGCTGCGTTCCAGCCGGTTTCGGCGAGGAGCTTGCGGACCTCGCGCGGGGTGAGAACATACTGGCCGAACTTGGCGTTCTTCGGCTGGGGCAGGGCGCGGATCGTGCCGCCGATGAGGTGGGAGTTGGCCTTCTCGCCGTCGAGGACCATGTTGGCCCCGGCGTGGTCGATGCGGTCGGTCAAGTAGACGCTTTGCAGATACTTGAGCTTCGGCCAGGCGTAGACATCTTCGACATCGAGGGTCGCGACGATCTCGCCCGCCGGGTTGGTGAGGGCGACCTT
>JAYTWO010000642.1:0-8364 GCA_043743415.1 Planctomycetota bacterium | reverse complement strand
GGTCGAGAAAAGTCAAACAACTCCTGGAAAACCTCGTGGCAATGAGTATGTAAATGTGCAAAAGTCGAGGCTATGGCCGCCTCTTTTAGGAAGGTCCTGCTCGGTACAAGGCTGGCCGTTTGGCATCCACTGGGTTTTGCCGTCAGAGGGATGGGACGTAAGGCGGACCAGTTCGATCTTGCCTTGGGGATAGTCCGCTAAGAAGGGCCCCGCACGAAGGAGCCTCGGAGCCCCGACAGTCTTGTAGGGCACGCCGTCTTCCGTCGTGGGGGTCTTCCCCTCCGGGTACATGTGAAGCGTGACATTTGCGCCGCCAACCATCGGAGTCGGACTGGCCAAACCATTCCCGTAGAGCGTCCAGCCCGCCCCTCTCCGGGGAGCCAGTCGGTACTGCTCCTCCTTCGGGGGAAGCGTGGTTCCGGTGTCCTTTTTCAGATAGTGGAGAGGCATCCGGACATGGCCGGTTCCTTTGAGTGGGGCTTGGTAGCGTTGCACATCAGCGACGTTCCCATTGGATTCCACCAGCGTCGTCCAGACGCTCCAACCCGGCGGGCAGTCCACTTCGTAATCGAACACGAAGTTCGAACCCTCCACTGCTGGGTTTCTCATGACCACGTTGGCATGAGTCTTCAACGCCGGGATGACGAGTAGCACCGTACTCATGTAAACCGCGATCGTAACGGCGACCCCGGTCAGCAGTCTCCAGTGCTTCCGAACCAATCGTTTGAAGGGTGACTCCTCGACGGGCAGCACGCTATGTTCGATGAATGCACCCACCCCCTGTAGCAGGGAAGACTGACCCGGTGGGAGTTGGGTGACAGCCGTCTCGATCTGCGTCCGCAACTCCGTCGCCGACTGGTATCGCATATCCGGGTTTTGCTCCAAGGCCCGCTGCACAATCTAGTCGAGCCGGACATCGGCTGCGGAATGCCGAGACGGCGGTTGCCAGCTGGGGCCGGGGAGTTCGCCGGTCAGCATCTCGTAGAGGACCACGCCGAGCGAGTAGATGTCGGCCCGATGGTCGACGCTGGCGGGTCGGTCGCGTTGCTCGGGGGCCATGTATCGTGGCGTGCCGAGAACGGCTTCTTGGGTGAGGTCGATGCCTGACTCGAGAGAACTCTCACCCCCAGCCCCTCTCCCAGGGGGAGAGGGGGGCAGAGAGGTTTCTCCTCCGGCCCGCATCATCCGCGCAATCCCAAAGTCGGCGATCTTCACCCGCCCCTCTTTATCGAGGAGCAGATTCTCCGGCTTGATGTCGCGGTGAACGATGCCGCGTTCGTGAGCGAACTGCAGCGCCTCGCAGATCGGCGGCACGATCGCCAGTGCCTGCTCCGGGGACAGCCGCCCCGCGACCATCGCCTGCCGCAGGCTCACCCCGTCGACGTATTCCATCAGCAGGAAGTAAAACTCCCCCGCCTGACCGAAGTCGTGGACGGTCACGATGTGCGGGTGGTTGACTTCCGCCAGGAACTGGGCCTCCCGCGAGAACCGTTCTGCGAAGTCGGGCTTGGCTGCGTGCTGTGGGGCCAGAATCTTGAGCGCCACCCATCGTCCCAGCGACTTCTGCCTGGCCTTGTAGACCGCCCCCATCCCGCCGTGGCCGATCAGCTCGATGATCTCTAACTGTGGAAACGCCGAGGCCAATTCTGCCACCGAAGGCGGCACCCACGGCAGCGCTGGCAAGCTGTCCGCAGCTGTCCCGAGCGCGACCGCTCGCAGTAAACAGGCCGGGCACGACCCGCCCGCGAGAGCGGTGTCAACCACGGCCCCACAGCGGGGGCAGGTCGTCGATGAAGTGTCCGTGTGCATGGTGGGATCGTATCTCAAACCGGGCGGGAGTCACTGGGGCGATGAACCGTTGATGCCTGGCCCCTCTGCTTGTACTTGAGGGATTCGCCATTCGTGGTTACAGAGATCCCTGGAAGTTCTCCGATTGAGGGTTCATTCGATGATGTTTGGGGGCGTCGTCACAGGGCTACGCCACGACGGACTGGCGATTCGCTCCGCAACTCCAACGGGCCACGCTGTGCGGAAATCCTTCTCGACGTGACCCCGTGGGGGTTGAGAACTGTCACGGGCAACGCGGTTTCGCGAGATGGAGACTCGCCCCCCAAAAAATAGTCGGATGAAGCCTTTCGTCAGAATCCTTGGAATCGCTTACAATGAGGTTCCCGCATCGACCGGTGTCGGGCGGTCGCCCTTCGCTCCGAGAGTGACGCTCTCCGGCAGATCGCATGAAAGCCGCCGATTCTGACACCGACGAGGTCCGCAGACGCCTGACGGCCTCCGGGACAGCGAGCGCTCGAATCCCTCCCCCCAGCCATCCAGGACATCCGTGATACCCAAGTCTCTGCGAGCCATCCGTGAAGTGCGGATGGTCGAGATCGAGTGGCCCGAAGCACCGCTGGTTCGCATTGCGTTTCGCGATCTGCGGCTGTTGTGCCCGTGCGCAGCCTGTGTCGACGAAATGACTGGGGAGCGGATCGTCAATCCGCGAACGGTCCCCGACGATGTGGCCCCCGCCGCCATGAAATACAGCGGCAACTACGCCCTCAAGATCAGTTGGTCGGATGGGCACGACACGGGGATCTATACGTGGGAGTATCTGTCGAAGTTGCCGCTGGAGCAGTTGGAACAGTTGGGGGAGGATCGTTGAGGTTTGGGGAGGGACACAGCGCGGCACAGCCGCAACCGAAGGGGAAGTCAGTCAGCAGTCAGCCAGAAAACACTCCTCGTCGAGGCGGCCTCTGCACCCTGAAGGGGTGGAATATCACAGCCCAGGGTCGCGACCGAAGGGAGCGCACCCTGGGTCAAGTCGCTCGCAGGGGCCGAACCCTGAAGGGGTTCTACATCGGTCACGCGGGTGTTCAACCCCTTCAGGGTTGAGTTCCCCGGACCACGTTTCCCAGGGTGCGCTCCTGCGTCGCGACCCTGGGCTGTGATGTGAAACCCCTTTGGGGTACAGCAGTCTCCGGGCCATCGGAAATTTGTGCAACGTACGCAAATTTGTGACGCGAGTCGTATAAGTGACAAGTGACACTTTGGCATTTCCCCCTCCCCTCGCCCCCTGGAAGACTTTACGGGCTGTAGCGATTGTGTGGATTCCGAAGTCTGTTTCGGCGTTGTATCTCGTTGCAAGGACTCATCTTCGGAAAAATAGGGCATTCCTGCCAGCCGATCATTGAATGATTGATCGCTGTCACCGTTACCAGCCGAATTTCTGTACTACGATGAGGTTTTCAAGCCGTCAGACGGCTTGGATATCGACGGTTCGCTCCTCACGGAGTGAGTTCGCCGCTTCTCGTAGACGTATCCGAGTTGTGGTCGCTGCGGCGACCCTTCCAATCGACAAAGACCCAGGGAGGGGGGGCGATGTCTCGAATTCCATTTTCCATGACCGGCGCAGCCATTCTATGTGCTGCGTCACTGATCCAGGCGGCTGTGGCCGCGCCGCCGGCTCAGAGCCAGGAGGAAGGGCGGGTCTCGATGTCGACCTACCGTCCCCGCAGTTCGGGGGCGATCCAGACGGTGGGGCACGAAGTGCAAGCCGCCTCGCACCATGGGGTCACGCACGGTACGGCCCCGTTGAATCCAAACGGGATCAACGTCGGGCAGTACCCGCAACTGAATGCCCCGCTCTATCCGTCTCCGATCCAGAATGTTCCGCAGTGGACCGGGGGCACGATCATCACGAACCAGGCGTTCGCCCCGCACGAGATGCTGTACCCCCACGAGTACCACTCGATGTACGGCCCGTTTTACTACAAGGTGAAAGGGTGCTGGGTTTGGACGCCGTTTGGCATGCGTCAGCACGAGCAGTGGAAGCTGCAGGGGACGGAAGTGCGGGTCAAGTATCGCTCGCACTACAAGCTGTTCTCGGGGTTCCATCCGCCCGTGAATTGAGTGACTGTCGGCCCTGCCTCCGAGATCGGAGGCTCGACATGACACGCCGGTGGCCCGCGACCACGAGAGCCGAGCGGGTGATTTCGGAGAAGTCGCCGACACGTTGAATGCCGACTCCCACGGGGAGTGGGTGATGCCTGCCCCGGAGGATGTCCGCATCCGGGGTGGGCTTCCAGTATCGGCCTGCGGAGTCCCGGCACATCCACTCCTGGTAGAGAGTTCTACCGAGGAGCCACTGGGTGGCCTTCGTCTTGAGACTCAGAAAGTTTGAAATGATCCAGTTCTCACTCCAGCAGAGCATCTCTCTGGCGTACGCCGGGTTGCTCGTCACTTCGGCCTTCTCCACAGTGGCCTTGGCAGATGACGCCGAGGCGGTGATCCGCGTCAAAGCCGAACCAGCGGGCGTGGTCCACGTCAGCAACTCCACCACCGCAGAGGTGACTCGCGGCCAGTCTCCCAGACGCATGACTCGCCGGGCGAACGGTGAATACTACGAAACACAGAACTGCCCTCCGCAGGAATCATACTGCCCCGAACCCGCCTTCAGTTGGCACGATTGCCCGGGCAAGTCGGCCTTCGATGGCTGGATGATGGGACAGTGTGCTACCCACCGGATGCGGTCGCAAGGTCAAGCTGCGGCACTGCGGAACAACCTGCAAGAAGACTGCCACGAAAAGTGTGCCTGGGCGCGGTGCAAGTTTGGCTACTTCATTCCGAGTGGCAGCTGCGGCCAGGGAACTCCGCTGGTGGGCCACTACTCGATGGTCTACCCGGTCAATCCCCAGCACTTCGATGGACGTGATGGCCAGGTCTATGCGGCGAACGGATATGGGGGCCCGGTTTCGATCCCGATGGCTCCGAACGTGAACCAGACGTACAACTACGGTTGGGGCATGCCTTCGAGTCGTCTGACGCCAATCTGGCACCCCGTCAGTCCCGCACAAGTTCAGGCGTACCGCAACTCCCAAGTTCCGGGTATGCCGGTGCAGTACTAGGAATTCGGTCGCGACCGTTTCCGGCACCATGATTCGATCAAGGGCGGGTGTCCGAGACCGCCGATGACACTGTGACGGATAGTTCAGTGGGGAATTGGCAGGCTGGCCAATCCCCAGACACGCCCAGCAGCTGGCCCCCGCCAGCCCAGACAGGAAGTCGCAATCATGGTGCGTTCCACGTTGTGGAAACTGGCCCTCATCGCGGTGGGAGCCCTTGCAAGTCTCGCTTCGCTGGCGGGACGTTCTTTCGCCGATGACTCCGAGGGAATCGTTCGCATCTGCGATCAGGTTCCGGGACAGACCGCTCAGGGCGGCAACTGCCAGACGGGGCAGCCGTGTCGCTCGCCAGGTGGCTATGGCGGTCGCAACTGTGGCACCTGCGGGTATTACGGCAACGGCCAATGTGGATATGGCGGCTATGGGTGCATGCGGCCCGCTGGCCATGTGCATCAGTTCCTCGACTGGTTCAACCCGCACGGGATGTGTACGCATTCGCCGGATCACGGCTATGCTCCTCCCGGAAAGCTGCACACGCCGGTTCCGCGGCAGGTGGCCTACCAGAAGGGCTTCCCGGATTCCTGGACCGGTCAGCCGGGAGCGGGGATGGGAGTCGGTGGACCTCGGGCCGTCGCGATCTACATGCCCACCGACACGACCCAACTCGGTTACTACTATCAGGCCGTCCCGCGCTGGCAGGCTTACCAGGGCATGGTCCCCCCGACGCCGATTCCGTCGCAGTGGCACCGTCAGTTGTGCCAGGGACAGGGACAGGGTTGTCAGCACTGTCGCGGTCAGGCTGCGGGCGGTTGCCCACACTGCCAGGGACATGGTCAGGCTCACACCGGCCACGGTAAGCCGCAGGTGATCGAAGCTCAACCGATGCCTGCGGAACCGAATCCAGCTCCCCTGGTCGATCCAGAGTTGAATCCAGTCGAGCCCGCTCCGGCGGAACCGGCCCCCGCTCCCGCAGCGGCTCCCCTCGAGAAGGCCGAGAACCCGAACCTCCAGCCAATCTCTTAATCACGCCCGATTGATTCCGGACAGACATCAAGGGTTCGATACAATACCCTCTGCGATGCAGGACGCACGTTGCTACGGCAACTGCGTCCTGTATCCATTCTGGGGGAGGCACAAGCAGTATGGCTCGGGTGATTACTGAGGTCGCGATCGCGGCTGAGGCATTGCAGCGAGGCGAGTTGGTCGCCTTTGCCACAGAGACGGTGTATGGACTGGGCGGTGTCGCACTGTGGCCGGAGACGGTGGCTCGTATCTTTGAGGCCAAGGGCCGTCCGACGTTTGACCCGCTGATCGTGCATGTGCCCGACCTGGCGGCGGTTCGCGAACTGGTCACGGAGTTCCCCGCCTGTGCGGAGCGACTGGCCCGCGAGTTCTGGCCGGGTCCGCTGACACTGGTGCTGCCCAAGGCCGCGTGCATTCCCGACCTCGTGACCTCCGGCCTCGGTTCGGTCGCAGTCCGCATCCCCCGGCATCCACTGGCGCTGGAGTTACTGCGCCGGGTGGGACTGCCGATCGCTGCCCCCAGCGCGAACCTCTTCGGTCGCGTCAGCCCCACGACCGCAGCTCATGTCGCCGATCAGCTGGGGGATCGGATTCAGTGGATTCTGGATGGAGGCCCGTGCGAGGTGGGTGTTGAGTCGACGGTGCTGGCGATTCCGGCTTCTGGCCCACCGACGCTGCTGCGACCCGGTGGCATTCCATTGGAGCAAATCGAGGCGGTCATCGGGCCAGTCCTGCTCCCCTCCTGCGATGACACGACCGATGTCGCCCCATCGGATCGCCCGCAACTGGCCCCGGGTTCACTCCCCCAGCACTACGCGCCAGCCACGCCCGTCACCATTGGCAACCTCGCGGATGATCCCCCTTCGGGGAGGTTTGGGGCTCTCGCATTTCGGCACTGCCCGCACCCGGAACGGTACGCTGCGGTCGAGGTGCTGTCGGCCAGTGGCAACCTGTCCCAGGCCGCAGCGGCACTGTTTGCCGCACTGCGTCGGCTGGACTCTCAATCGCTCGATGGCATCCTCACCGAGCGATTTCCGGACGAGGGACTGGGCCGGGCGATCAACGATCGATTGCAGAGAGCGGCGTATTGTTGAAGTTTTCGTGAGTGGACACACAACGCCCAGGGGTTGCAACCCATGGGCTTTTGGCTGTCTGCTGACTGCTCCCCCACTCCCAGTTTACGTGACCGGTCGAATCATCCGAACCGGCAGTTGGCGACCCAAAGAACACTTCAAACGATCATCTGGGTCGAACCCGGATGACGATGAGTCGGGAGAACGCCACAGGGACAGTGCGCGCCGCGACAGAGTCACGGACCACATGCCCCGTGTGTGCTGCTCGGCGTCTCTCACGGCGTATGTCCCATGACGACTTCTCAACCACCGGTCAGCCATCGAATGGGCAGATCCCTCCTCGTGGCGGCTCTGCTGGCGTTTGCCGTTCCCCTGCTGGTGCGGGGCATCCGGGATCTGCGGCTCGACAACAATGTCGAGACCTGGCTGCCCGCCAACGACTCCGAAGCCGCGGTGTTCCATTGGTATCGGAACCACTTCATCGAAGAAAACCGCATCGTGGTCACCTGGCCTGGCAGCACGCTGGACGACCCGCGCGCCAATCTACTGGTTGGCAAGCTCCTGGGGCCCGTGGACGTGGATGGACTGCGACGGGGGGGAACGCCCTACGTGGAGTCGGTCGTGACCACTCGCGATGTCCTGACTCGCATGGTCGGATATGGCGTTCCCCAGGACGAAGCGGTCCAGCGAATGCAGGGAACACTCCTGGGCATGGGCCGAATCAAAGTCCGGCTGACCGACGCGGGACGCGAACAACGCGACCGAACGATCGCTCAACTCCAACAGCGTGTGCAAGCTGAACTGGGGCTGAAGATCGGCGTGTTCGAGCCCGTGGCGATCGTGGAGCCGTCGGCAGACGCCGAGGAATTGGACACTGAACCGGCGGCCTCGGGAGAGACCGAGGCCACCGCAGCGGTGATGTTGCAACCGCACGTCATTCCCCCGTTTGATTTCGAGATCGCCTGGAAGGATTTCTCGGTGAAAGATCCGCGGGCCTCCCAAGTGGTCACGCTCGCGAGAGACCTGCGCGGGTTTGCCACTGACAAGGAACCGCAAGGCCGCGTGCTGGTGGATGACAGTTTCCTGGTGCCGGGTTCGCCGGTGGGGATCGCCGTGACACTGTCTGAAGCGGGCCAGGCCGATGCCACCTCGACCGTCGCAGCCCTTCGACAGGCCGCTCTGCAGGTCGGCATCCCGGAACAGGATCTGATCCTCGGCGGCGGCTCTCTCTCGACCATCGAACTCAACGAATCGGTCTATCGGGCCGCCTGGAACCCCTCGGCTCCGTTCTGGAAGCCGCACGAACGCTCGGTGATGCTGCTGTCCGGTTTCGTGGGGATGGTTCTGGCGATCGTGTCCCTCCGCAGCTTGAA
>JAYTWO010000641.1:0-6911 GCA_043743415.1 Planctomycetota bacterium | reverse complement strand
CCATGCAGTGCAGGATGG
Organism: Planctomycetota bacterium; assembly: GCA_043743415.1. GTDB lineage: Bacteria > Planctomycetota > Planctomycetia > Planctomycetales > Planctomycetaceae > TH-plancto1. Next base: position 6,893 of record JAYTWO010000641.1, on the reverse strand, counting down.
TGGCGTTGAGGTCGTGGATGTGGACGGGGTTTTCGGTGATGTTGTAGCTGAAGTCGTCGGTCTGGCCGTAGGTCAGGCCGCTCTTCACGCCGCCGCCAGCCATCCACATCGTGAAGTTGCGGGGGTGGTGGTCGCGACCGTAATTGTCGGGGGTCAGGGTGCCTTGGCTGTAGACGGTGCGGCCGAACTCGCCGCCCCACACGACGAGGGTGTCGTCGAGCATGCCCAGGCGTTTGAGATCCTTGACGAGGGCGGCGCTGGGCTGGTCCGTGGCGGGGCACAAGTTGCGGATGTTCCCCGGCAGGCCGCCGTGGTGGTCCCAGCCACGGAGGAAGACCTGCGTGAACGGCACCCCGCGTTCGGCCAGCCGCCGGGCCAATAAGCAGTTGTAGGCAAACGTCCCCGGCTTGGTGACCTCGGGGCCGTACATGTCGAGAACCGACTGCGGCTCCTTCGAGATGTCGGCCAGCTCCGGCACCGAAGTCTGCATCTTATAGGCCATCTCGTACTGCGAGATGCGGCTCGTGATCTCGGGGTCGCCCATGGCCTCGTAACGCTGCTGGTTCAGGTCAGCCAGCCCATCCAGCATCTTGCGGCGTGTGGCCTTGTCCACCCCTGCCGGGTCAGTCAGGTACAACACTGGATCACCCGACGACCGCAGTGACACTCCGGCATGCTTCGTGGGCAGGAACCCGGAACCCCACAGCCGCGAGAAGAGAGCCTGCGACGACGATCCGTTCGCCAGCCGCGAGACCAGCACCACGAACGCGGGCAAGTCCTTGTTCGGGCTGCCGAGTCCGTACGAGGTCCAGGCCCCCATGCTCGGTCGACCGGGAATCTGGCTGCCGGTCTGGATGTAGGTGATCGCCGGGTCGTGGTTGATGGCCTCGGTGTGAACCGACTTGATGATCGTGATGTCGTCGACGATCGTCGAGATGTGAGGCAGCAGCTCGCTGACCCACCCGCCCGACTGCCCGTGCTGGGCGAACTTGAAGATCGACGGGGCACACGGGAACCGCGACTGTCCCGAGGTCATCGTCGTGATTCGCTGGCCATTGCGAACGCTCTCCGGCAGATCCTTGTCGTAGAAGTCCTTCAGCTTTGGCTTGTAGTCGTACAGGTCGAGCTGGGACGGAGCATCGGCCATGAACAGCCAGATGACCCGCTTGGCGGTCGGCTTGTGGTGCAACTGCTGGAGCGACCCGAGTGAGGTCAAGTCCGGTCCGGCAGGCGCGGCGTCCTGGCCGAACAACTGTGGACTCATGCAGTTCGCCAGCGCCGCCGCCCCCAAGCCGCAAGCCGAGCGGTTGAAGAAGTGGCGACGGGTGTGGGAGAGGAAGTGGTCGTCAATGGGATTCATGGCGGGGTTCCCGGTGGAAGGATCGACATCCACTAATGTATCGACTGACTGGTGGGATGGGAATTGGAAATGGCACTCAACCGGGCCAGGTGACTGGCTGACTGGCTTCTCACTCTCCCGCGTTGAAGCGTTCCGGCCACCGCCATACACTGGAGCGCCGGGGGGCAATTCGCTGCCCGGCCACCCGCAGGCGTGTTGGTCTCCATGCAAGTTCGCATCCTCAAATCGAAGCTCCATCTGGCCACGGTGACCGCTGCGGAACTCCATTACCACGGCAGTATCACCATCCCGGAAGACCTGCTGGAGGCCACGGGGCTTTTGCCGTTTGAGCAGGTTCTGGTGGCGAACTGCAATACCGGTCAGCGGGGCGAGACGTATGTCTTGGTTGGGAAACGCGGTGATGGACAGATTCAGATGAACGGAGCGATGGCCCGCCTGGCACTGCCGGGTGATCGGGTGATCGTGATGGCATTCGCGGATTGCACCCCGGCGGAAGCGAAGGCGATGAAGCCGCAGGTGGCGATTCTGAACGAGCGCAATGAGATTGTGGAAATGATGTAGAGCGGATGTCTCCGACAATCCGTCACTCCGCGTGCCGGGGTGGTTCCCGCGTTTCTGCACGACTGGAAATTCATCTGAGTTTCGTGGCTGTTGAAGGTGGATTCGACGGATTCCACTTGAACTGAATGATTGTCTCTCCGCGAATTCGGGTATTTGACCATGTCCTCTGCGGCAGGGAGGCCGTCCTGTCATCCATTCGCATGACATTTGGTCGTCCCATCGGAATGTTCTGAAATCTCCGAAGTTGACTGGCTTCTCCGAGTTTGTGTTGGGATCGTTCGTGATTCGAGGTAGAATGCAGGGAGCAGTTCCCTCGCATCCCCGCACTCGCCGGGGGGCGTTCCAGACACCGATCACCCGACATTCCAACGAGTTGCGGAGTTGCTCCCGCAGCTCACACCACTTCACCGCCGGACTCTTCAAGACAGGGGACAGGCAGGACGCATGTCATACTGCTGCACAGATCGATGGCGGACCTGGCGAATTCGGCTGGCTGTGGTTGTGTGCGCGCTGGGGGGCCTCCTGATGGGGGGGGAGAAGTCTGCCGGGGCTCAGGGGACAAAGCCGCCCGCGATGGGATCGGCGGGGATGACGGGCGGTTCGGTGCCCTCGGGAACGCCGACTGCCGGGCCGAAATCTGCCGACCCCGCGGATCCCGGTGAACCCCGGGAACCGACGGGCAGTCCCACTCCACGACCGAATCCGCCAACGCGGGAAGCCACTCCGGCCACTCCAGCGGCGCGTCCTGTCGCGGGCCACGGCATCCCGCCTTTTCATCTGGCACAACTCACTCTCGATGGCGAGGTCACGGGCGACCGGGCGGTCATCACGGCTCAGATCGATGTCGATGTCAACCGGAGCGATCCCAGCCGTGACTCCGGCGAGTACTACGATGTCCCCCTGCGACTGACACAGGCACATGTGCTGTCCAAAGAGTACACCGGCCCCGGACAGGAAGGCCCGGTGGTCGATGGGCCGGTCGAGGACGGCATCGTCTGGCGGTTCACCGGGTATGGGACGCATCATCTCAAGCTCAAGATGTGGGTGCCGATTCGCCAGTCGCCCGCGGGACAGCATTTGGTACTCTCGCTCCCCACGATGCCACCGGGGTTTGATGCCCAGTTGAACCTGTCCATTCCCGGGGCTCTGGTGGTGATTCGATCGAGCCGCGAGTTGACCGTGCTGTCGAATGATCGCGTCGGTGAGTTGAACTCGGTCTCCGCGAATGTCCGTGGGCCTCGGCTGGACCTGACGTGGAGTGAACCGCCCGAGGTCCAGACCTCGTTTCAGCAGGCCACGACCGCCGTCACCCTGCGCCACGAAGGAGCCCGCGTCATCGCCACCGCCGAGCAGATCCTGCTCCCCGAGAATGTGGGAGTCAAAGAAGCCGACATCAAGCTGCCGGATGGGTTCGAGTTGGAGGAGCTGACGGGCCCGCTGGTGAAGGGGCATGAAGCGATCCTCGGACGGAGCGGTTGGCGGAAGGTCAGCTTCCGCGAGACGAACGGGGAGCGGATCGAACTGAGTTGGGTGCTGTCGGCGCCGTTTGCGGTCGAGGGCGGCACGCTGCAGTTCGAAGGGTTGGTCGTTCCGGACGCCCGGAGTCAGACGGGCCGCATTCGGTTGCAGGACTTTCCCGGCTACCAGTTGGTGCCTCGGCCCGGCGAGTTTGTGAGACGAGTGCCCCCGACCTCGACTCAAACTGCGGAAGCGTTCGAGTTCACCAAGCAACCGTTCCGGATTGCGTGGGACGTGCAGCGGGTGGCTCCGAAGTTTTCGGTGCGGCCCCGGCATCTGCTGTTCGTGGGGACGACTCAACTGATCTTGGAGTCTCGGTTCCGGATTCAGACCGACGCCGGTTCGGTCGATCAGCTTGAACTGGACATGGGCTCTCCGGATGCCGAGGGGTGGCGACTCGATCCCGCGTCGGTCACGGGCGAGGCGACCGTGTCCGCGCCGGAGGACTCCCTGAATCAGAATGGCCGGTTGCGGATCGGATGGGAGACACCGCAGTCGGGGACGTTTGATGTCAGCCTGCGGTTTGTCAGACCGATTCCCTCATCCATGCAGACGGCTCAGGTGAGCCTGCCCCATGTCCCGGAAGGTCGGTCACAGTCGACAGAACTGCTCATTGCTGCGGAAGATCAGTTCGAGGTCCAGGCGAAGGGCGTGGAGGGGGCCGCGCTGTTGCCTGTGCTGGCGGACGCGCGACTCCTGGAAGGAGTGGCTCCGGGCCGGGTGAGTCAGATTCAGAAGACAGTCCAACTGGAGCCGGGACAATTCGCCGTCGAACTCGGTTGGAAAACTCAACTGCGCCAAGTCGACGCCGATGCCGAAATCGAGTTGCGGAGGACGACCGACGGACACGTGCGGGTGCGACAGACAGTCCGCTTTCGAGTGAGCTTTGGACGGATGTCGGCCGTGCGATTCGCGCTTCCACAGACGCTGGCGGCCTTGATCCCGCGGGGGGCGGGTGGGTCCGCGATCGGGGTGACACTCAACGGGCAAGCGGTGCTGCCGCAGATTCGCGATGGCGTGGTGGAAGCTCAACTCGTGGAACCTCAGTTGGGTGAAATTCTGGTGACTCTGGAGTATGCGTTGACTCCACAGGGGGACTCCCAGGAGTCGGCGATGGTGCCGGTGTTGACCTCACTCGACGCTCCCTACGCCTCGACTCGCGTGCGGATTCCCGAGGGCGAAGCGCTGCGCGTGCTCCAATCCGCCGAAGGGTGGCAACCGGTTCCGACAGCCCCCGACGCGACGGTGTGGGTCTCCACCACAGCGACACAAGTCCCGGTGATTCTGGATGCCGATCAGACGACCTCGCCTCGCTTTCGCGTTGATGTGGCGTTCTACCGAACCCGTCTGGACACAACCGGGCGGATCGAAGGTGTGTGCGAATTCCACTGGGGCGAGGATGTGCGGGGTCTGCCCGTGACGTTGCCTCCGGAGAGTGAACTGTTGGGGGCCATGTTCAATGGGAAAAATCTGGATGCCTCACAGGGGCAGATCGTCGTCGACGCCCAGCATCCGTCGCAGTTCCTGTTTCGCATTCCGCCCGCCCGGGACGGGTCGCGTCTGGCTCTGCTGTATCGCTCGCTGCGGTCGACCGGGTTTTCGCATCGCGACATCCGATCGGTCCCGCTGCCACAACTCCCGCCCGATGTCTCCGTGGTGCGCTCGATCTGGGAGTTGGAGTTGCCCGTGGGACGGCACCTGTTCATCGGGCCGGGAGAATTGACTCCGGAACACCAGTGGCAGCGGAGCGGCTTCCTGTGGTCGCGAACTCCACATCGTCAATATCTCGCGGAACGGGAACAGGCCACGACCGAATCGCGGCGATTGACCACTCTCTCGGAACCTGGGCAGGTGTATGCCTTCAGCAGCATTGGACCGATCCAAGCTCCTCGCTTCCAGTCGATGACGCGGTCCTTGATTCTGTTGCTCGGTGCGGGACTGACACTGGCGCTGGGGTTCCTGTTCTGGAGCCTGCCGGTCATTCGCAACATGCTGACGCTGTTGCTGCTGGCGTTTGGCGTGAGCCTGCTCAGCTTGTGGTATCTGGAGCCGATTCAGTTGCTGTTGCAGCCCGCCATCCTGGGTGCGGTCCTGGCGATCCTGGCTTCGCTGGTCGATCTAAAATCGCGGCGTCCGGCGTTGGGGGCGTTCCCTCCTTTGGTGCTGCCGATCCCGCCCACGATGGTGGCTTCTGAGGTGGGAGAGCCAGCCGCTGTGGGGCGAGGCAGTTCCATCGCGCGGTCTCGCAATACGCCGATGCCCCCCACAGCGCTGTACCAGCCGGGGACTTCTGAGGCGGGACGCCCATGAGCGAGGCAGGCATGGTCGCCTTTCGCTCCGCGACAGGACGTTCTTTCGCGGAGCGAAAGACGACACTCGTGGGGCTTGTCTGCATGCTGTGGGCCTGGCTCGCGGCAAGTGGTGTGTGGTCGCCAGTGGTCGCTCGGGGGGCGGATGCGCCCGTTTCAGTCCGCCAGATCGAGCCTCCCGAGGGCTGGGACTCCCCGGCCAATGCCGAGCGCTGGGTGCGGGCCTCCACCGCCGATTGGAAACGCTTCCAAGCTCGCCTGACGCAGACCGCAGAGCAACCCCCACTCCCGGCTCCCGTGGTGATCGATGCGGTGTATCGCGCGACGTTTGAGGGAACCACTCTCCAGGGCGGCCAGTTCGACTGGACCCTCCACCGGTTCCAGTCCACGCCCGGTTTCGTCTCACTCGGTCAGAGTTCACTGGCGGTTTCGCAGTTGAAGTGGGCATCGGGCGGGGCTGTGCATGGCATGACCCCGACCGGCGACTGGGTGTTGTGGAGCGAGGCTGATGCGGACCGGTTGAGCGGGCGCTGGTCACAGCGTGGAGAGGCCAAGCTGGAGCAGGTGGTCTTCGAACTCGCATTGCCTCGGGCGTTGTCGTCGCGATTGGAGATTCGCGTCCCTGCCGGTTGGACTGCTCGAGTTGTCGGAACCATCGGGGTGGAGTCCACACAGGCAGACACAGACGGTCACTCACTCTGGAAGCTCGAACTCGGACGACAGCAGACGTTCCAGTTGCGGCTGGAGCGCGTGCCGAACACCCCGACGCCTCGGATCCTGATGCGCGAAAACACGGTCTACGGGGTCACCACCACGGACGATCTGATTCGCATGCGGACCGATTTGGAATGCACGATTGACGGGGCTCGCCATGCCGATCTAAGGCTCTCGGTCCCCAAAACATTGCGGGTCTTTAACGTGCTGCTGGGGAATGAACTGCCGTTGACCTTTCAGCGGGAACTGGGGAGTGAGGAGGATCAACTGCGAATTCCACTGCGGTCGTTGACTCCCGGACAGCGCATCACGTTGCGCATTCTGGGTGAGTCTCAACGTCGGTCGGATCGCTCGTTTGCGATCCCGCGCTTGCGACCGGTACACGCGGTGTTGCAGGAGGGCACTGTCCGCGTGGCGGTGGACCGTCCTCT